>JBEVDE010000426.1:0-5592 GCA_040514175.1 Allosphingosinicella sp.
CGGTCGTGGCGGATCAGCCGGGCGCGGTTGCCCGCGGCATATTCGGAGAGGCCGCCGACCGCGATCATCGCGTCGAGCAGGGTCATGTTGGCCCGGTAGGGAAGCGAGGCCGGCTTCTCGGTGGCGCCGACGATCCTGATCTGCTGGCTGAAGCTGCCCTGGAAGGTCTCGACCATCACCGTCACGCGCGGGTCGTCGACATATTTGGTCAGCGCCAGGCGGATGTCCTCGCCGAGCTGCGCCGGGGTCTTGCCCGCGGCCTGCAGGTCCGGGATGAGCGGCGTGGTGATCATGCCGTCCGGGCGGACCTGGACCTTGCCGCCGAGATCGTTGTTGCGCCAGACGAAGACGTTGAGCTGGTCGAGCGCTCCGATGACATATTTCTCGGTCGGAGCGGTGTCGTCGGAGCCGGCGAGGCTCGCCGGCGGGAGACGGTCCCGTCCTTTGGCTTCGGCCGCTGCGGCGGCGCCGAGGCAGAGGGCGAGAGCGAGGGTGGAGCCTGTCAAAAGACGCATGGAACTGATCCTCTTCTGGTCGCCGCGGATCCGCATGCCTGACGTCAGGGACGCGAGATTTGGGTCCGCTATGGCTTGAAGAGGTAAAATTCCCGTTAGGAACAATGGCCGTCTGAGGCGCGTCCCGGAATGGGACTGGGCGGACGGGCAGGTTAACCCCGCCGAGCCGATATTCGGTGCCAGGCACCAATTGTTAAGTGCTTGATTAAATTAAGATCAGCCGCGCGCCGACGGGGAAAATCGGTGCCAGGCGCCATTTGCTAAGTGATTGATTATGTTAGGAGCGGTCGGTGCCGCCGACCGCCATCTCCAACGCCGGCGGGTGTCCCAGGAACGCCGCCGGGCTGGCCGACAGGCCATAGGCGCCAGCGAGGAAGACGGCGACGAGGTCGCCGGCCTCGGCGCGGGGCAGAATGACGTCATCGGCGAGGCGGTCGAGCGGGGTGCACAGGCAGCCGACGACGCTCGCCTCCTCCTCCCCGGAGGCGCCGAAGCGGCTCGCGACGGCGACGGGATAGTTGCGCCGCACCACCTGGCCGAAATTGCCCGAGGCGGCGAGCTGGTGGTGCATTCCGCCGTCGGTGACGAGGAAGGTCTTGCCGTGGCTCTCCTTGCGGTCGACGATCCGGGTCAGATAGACCCCCGCCTCCCCGACCAGCCAGCGGCCGAGCTCGATCGCGAAGCCGCTCGCCGCGAGGATGGCGGGCCGCGCCGCCAGCGTATCCGCGAGCGCCGCTCCGACCGCCTCGACGTCGAGCGGAGCCTCGGTCGCGAAATAGGGGATGCCGAAGCCGCCGCCGAGATTGACCAAAGGCGGCGCGGCGCCGGCCGCCTCGGCCAGCTCGGCGGCCAGCGCCACCGTCGCCCGTTGCGCCTCGATCAGGGAGTCCGCGCTCAACGCCTGGGAACCGGCGAAGATGTGCAGTCCCCGCCACATCGCGCCACTTTCGACCACATGCCGGATCAGCGCCGGAACCCGCGCCGCATCGATTCCGAACGGCTTGGCGCCGCCGCCCATGCGCATGCCCGAGCCCTTGATCTCGAAATCGGGATTAACCCGAATCGCAAGCCGCGGGGTCCGGCCCTGGGCGCGGCCGATCGCCAGCGCCCGCTCCGCTTCCCCTTCGGATTCGAGGTTCAGGGTCACTCCCGCCGCGATCGCGGCGGCGAGCTCGTCGTCGCGCTTGCCGGGACCGGCGAAAGAAATGTCGTCCGAAGCCGTGCCGGATGCCAGCGCCGCCGCCATCTCGCCCGCCGAAGCGACGTCGAGGCCGTCGACCAGCTTGCTGACGTGTTTCAATAATGGAGCATAGGTATTTGCTTTTATAGCGTAATGCAGATTGACGCCGGGGCAGGCCGAGCGAAACCGGCGGACCTGGGCCGTGACCCGGGCGAGGTCATAGACGAACAGGGGCGTGTCCCCCGCCGCCTCGACCAGCGCGTCGGCGCGGCGGCCGCCGATCAGCAGCATTCCGTCCTCGGCCTCGAAGCCGGCGGGAATGGCCCCCATGGGCTTGCTCATGCGCTCAGCTCGCTCCTGATGACTTCGCGGTCGAGCTTGCCGTTGGGAGAGCGCGGCAGCTCGTCGCGCCAGACGATATGCGCAGGCTGCATAAAATTCGGTAACTCGCGGCGAAGATAGTTGCGCAGCGCCTCGTCGGGCCCGCTGCCTCGGACGACCAGGGCGATGGCCTCGCCGAGCCGGTCGTCCGGAACGCCGATCGCGACCGCCTCGGCCACCACCCCGCTCGCCACGGCGGCTTCCTCGACCTCGGTCGGGCTGACCCGATTGCCGCTGGTCTTGATCATCGCATCCTCGCGGCCGACGAAATAGAGCAGCCCCGCCTCGTCCTGCCGCACCCGGTCCCCCGACCAGACCGCGACGCCGCCGTAACGCGAGCCTCGCGGCGCCGGCTTGAAGCGCTGGGCGGTCCGCTCGGGATCGTTCCAATAGCCTTTGGCGACGAGCGGCCCGGCATGGACGAGCTCGCCATCCTCCCCCGGCGCGCAGAGCGTTCCGTCCGGCCTTGACGTCATGACTTCAGCGAAGGGGATGGCGCTTCCGATCGACTCCGGATGATCGTCGAGCAGGGCCGGCTCGAGATAGGTCGACCGGAACGCCTCGGTCAGCCCGTACATCAGATAGAGCTCCGCCGCCGGGAACAGCTCGCGCAGCCGCCGGACGATCGACACCGGCAGCCGGCCGCCGCTGTTGGTGAGGCGGCGGAGCGACAAGGCGGCTTTCGGCGGCCATTGCGCCTCGACCAGCTGGACCCAGAGCGGCGGCACCCCGGCCAAGGTGGTGATGGCGTGGGTCTCGACCGCGCGGATGACGTCGCGCGCCGCGAGATAGTCGAGCGGCACGACGGACGCGCCCGCCGCCCAGGTCGAGAGAAGCTGGTTCTGGCCGTAGTCGAAGCTGAGCGGGAGCACTCCGAGGACCCGGTCCCCGGCGGTGAGGCGGAGATAATGAGCGACGCTGACCGCGCCGAGCCACATATTGGCGTGGCTCAGCATCACGCCCTTGGGCCTGCCGGTAGAGCCGGACGTGTAGAGCAAGGCGGCGAGATCGTCGGGATGGGCGCTTGACGGCGGCAGACGGTCGTCGCCGGCGAGCATCGAAGCGGCTTCCTCGTCCACCGCTCCCGCGCAGTCGGCCGGCAGATCCCCCGCCTCCAGAGTTGCGAGGCGCGCCTTGCCCGTGATGAGGAGGCGCGCGCCGCTGTCCGCCAGGATGTGACCGACCTGGGCGCGCTTGAGGAGCGGGTTGACCGGAACGTGGACCAGCCCGGCGCGGGCGCAGGCGAGCGGCAGCAGGCTCGTCATCCGGGTCTTGGGGAGCCAGCTGGCCACCCGGTCGCCCGGCGCGAAGCCGCGGCTCTTGAGCGACGCCGCGAGGGTCCCGACCGCCGTCTCGAGGCCGGCATAATCGAGCGGCCCTTCCCTGGTGAGCAGGGCCGGAGCGCCGGGGTCGCCCCCTGACGTCAAATGGTCGAGCGGTCGGGGGGTCGGATCCGGGGCTTGCACCATGCCTCCTCACTGCGCCACAGCGTAACGGGCTGGGCTTGGAGCCGGGGGATAGCGCGTTGGGCTTCGAGGTGGAACTGTTCGATGACCTCGAAAAGGTTGCGGCCGATGGCCTCGACCGCCAGCCGCGCCTGTTCGACCGCCTCGCCTGGTTCCGGCTCATCGACGCACATTGCCCGCCGCCGGGCCGGCCGCTGGTGGCCCGGGCGCGCGACGGCCTTCGAACGACCTGGCTGTTTCTCGCCGCCGAGGGCAAGCGGGCCGAGGCCCATCGAAGCTGGTACAGCCTGCGCTTCGGACCGATTGGGGATCCGGAGGGCGTCCGGCCGATCGCGGAAAAGCTGCGCAAAAGACTGAATCGGCTGGAAATCTCTCCCCTGGAGACGGTCGAGCCGCTGGCCGGCGCCTTCCGCGACGCCGGCTGGATCGTCTTCATCGGCCCGGCCACCATTTCCTGGCGGATCGAAACCGCCGGAAAGGATTTCTCCGCTTATTGGGCGACTCGCCCGGGAAAGCTGCGCAGCACCGCCCAACGCAAGGCCAAGGCCGCCGCGCTGGAGATCGAAATCCGAAGCGACTTCGATCCCGCCGCCTGGGCCGCTTATGAAGAGGTCTATGCCGCCAGCTGGAAGCCCGAGGAAGGCTCCCCCGCCTTCCTGCGCGCACTCGCCGAGCAGGAAGGCGCGGCGGAACGGCTTCGGCTCGGCGTCGCCCGCAAGGACGGACGGCCGCTTGCGGCGCAATTGTGGACGGTCGAGGACGGCACCGCGTGGATCCACAAGCTTGCCTATCGCGAGGATGCCAAGGCGCTGTCGCCGGGGACGGTGCTGAGCATGGCGATGTTCCGCGCCGCGCTCGACGAGGACCGGGTGTCGCGCATCGATTACGGAACGGGCGACGACGGCTATAAACGGGACTGGATGGGGGATCGGGCGACCCTGTGGCGGCTCGAAGCCTACAATCCCGCCTCGCTCGCCGGACTGGCGGGCGCGGCCCGGGCGACGCTATCGGCGCTTGTCCGCCGCCTTCGAAGCCGTTAGGCGCGGCGCGCCACGAGGGGAGCCTTTGATGACCGCCGCCTTCAACGACGAACAGGAAGTCGACGCCACGCTTCGGGCCGTGCTTCGCGATGTCCTCGGCCTGCCCGAGGCGCAGGTCGCCGCGCTCGACGAATCGAGCCCCCTCTTCGGCGCCTTGCCCGAATTCGATTCCATGGCCGTCGCCGGGCTCCTGACCGAGCTCGAGGAGCGGCTCGGGATTCTCATCGAGGATCATGAGGTCGACGCCGACATGCTTGAAAGCTTTGGCTCGCTGCTCGTCTTCGCCCGCTCCAAAACGCTCCAGTGACGGGCGCCGGTCTCCATTATTCCCGCTATCGGACGGGAGACCGGGACGAATGGATGATGCGGATCGGGAGCGGCCCCGCCCTCCTCTTCCTGCCGCCTTTGTTCGAGGAGATGAACCGCACCCGGGCTCTGCTCGCGGCGACGATGCGGATTCTGGCGGCCCGGGGCTATGGCTGCTGGCTGCCCGACCTTCCCGGCACCGGCGAGAGCGAGCGGCCGCTCGAGGGCGTCTCCTGGCAGGATTGGCGCGAGGCCGCCGCCGCCGCCTTCGAGGCGGCCGGAGCGGTGGCGGCGGTCAGCCTTCGCGGCGGCGCCCTGCTCGACGAGGCGGCGCCGGCGCGCTGGCGTTTCGCGCCCGCGACCGGAGCCTCGCTGGCGCGCGACCTCGCCCGGGCCGGGCTGATGACCGAGGGCGGCGGCGGCTACGCGCCGTCCGAGGCGCTGATCGCGGCGCTCTCCGGGGCGGCGCCGGCGGAAGGCGGGAAGGTGCGGACGCTCAGGCTCGCGACCGACCGCGGCGAGGCCGATCTCAAGCTCGAAGGGCCGCCGCTCTGGCGCCGCGCCGAACCTCAGAATTCACATGAGCTGGCCGAAGCAATGGCTTGGGATATTTCGCAATGGGTGAGCGAATGCGGCGCCTGCTGAGCTTCGATTGCGAAGGCGCCGCGCTCGGCGCCAGCCTCGACGCCGGCGAGGGCGAAACC
>JBEVDE010000444.1:0-9426 GCA_040514175.1 Allosphingosinicella sp.
TTTGGTGGTGAAGAGGCCGGCTTCGACGAGGCGGCGGGTGGCCTGGAGGGTGGTGCTTTGCGGGACTGCAGCGGCGACCGAGAGGCCGGTCTGGTGGACCTGGCGGCCTTCGAGGCGGGCGGCGTAGAGCTCCAGCATCAGGCTCCATTCGGGATCGCCGGCGTCGTGCCCAAGGAAATCGCGGCGGAGCCAGCGGGCGGCGATGATGGTGCGGACGAGGCTCGCCGTGACCGGCATCGGCGGATCGGCCGGGCGCCTGAGCGGCGGATCCTCGGCCACCGCCCAATCGTGGAGCATGCGCGCCGTCTCCTCGAGGATCCGGCTGATCGCCAGCAGGCTCGCCGGCTCCGGCGCATGGCTTTCCCGATCCTCGGTCACGTCTCGTCCAGGCCCCAAAGTGTTGAACTCATCGGTTAGCGCATTATGCCAACCTCGAATAGACGCTTTTCGAGGATTACCGGGAAAGCCGCGGTTCGCCGCAGAGGAAGTGTTTGAAGGATACGCATCCCTCCGCCCCGTGCTATCCTCTTTTGTTCTCATCGGCGGAGGGGGGGGCGATGTACAAGAAGATGAGCGAGGGGCGGCGCCGGGCTTTCCTCAAGGCGCTGGAGGCGTGCGGGAACCAGACGCTGGCGGCGGAGCGGGCCTGCGTTTCGCGGTCGTGGGTGGGCCTGGAGCGGTCGCGCAGTCCGGACTTCGATGCGGAGTGCCGAAGGCTCGTCGCGGCGGCCCGGGAGCGGCTTCGCGGGGCGGAAGGGAACGCGCCGCCCGAGGGGTGGGGGCATCTCGACGGGGTGGAGCTGGTGGTCCGGGGGACGAACGGGCGGCGGGTGCAGATCGCGCGCGCCCGGGCGGGGCAGTGGACGGCGCGGAGCGAGCGGCGCTTCCTTTCCGTGCTGGCCGCGACGGGCAACGCCGAGGCAGCCTATTCGGCGGCGGGGAAGAGCAAGGGCTCGGCTTATGGCCATCGCCGGCGCTGGGCGGGCTTCGAGCGGCAGTGGCGGGCGGCGGTCGAGGAGGCCTGCGTCCGGCTCGAGCTCGGGCTCGTACATTATGCAATGAACCCCTTCTCGACTCCGGAGCTGCCCGAGCCGGCGCCGGTCTCGCTGACTCCCGAGCAGGCGCTGCACAGCCTCCATATGAACAAGAACCGGCTGCTCGGCCTGGGCCGGCGGCCGGGCGGGCGGGGACGGCCGCCGACCATGGAGCAGGTGACCGGGCGCGTGCTGCGCGCGGTCGAGGCGGTCGAGCGCGGGCGGACGCTGGACCCGGCGCAGAGCGAGCGCGATCGGCGCCAATGGGCGGCGCGGCGCACGGGCTGAGCGAGATCGATGCAAAGCGTGACGACATGCCCTCAAGTGTCGGCGGGAACGGTTGCGCCGGGGGATGGGGGTCGTAAAATATGGAGGGTCAGCCTTTCTCGGGTCCGGGGCCGCAGGGCGGCGGTCGCCCGGGACCGTGCCGGTTCGTGGGAGATCGAGAATGAATGTTCACCTGGTCGTTTTCGCCCTGCACGAGGAAAGGCCGGACTTCGACGCCGACTGGGCGGCGTTCATCGCGCATCTCGACCGCTATGAGAGCGTCGGCGATCCGGAGGTCGAATCGATCCGCTTCGTGTCGACTGAGCTGACGGCGGGGCAGGTTTCCGCCGATCTCAGCACGAAGCTCGACAGCCACGACAAGATCGTCGTCGCCCAGGTGATGGAGGGCACTTATTGCGGCCGGCTCAGCCGGGACGTGTGGGCCTGGACCGAGGCCCTCGTCCGGGGCAAGCCCGAGCCGGAAGGGTGAAGCCTTTGCCCGTTCCGGAAGGCCTGGGCCCCCTTCGTCAGCGTGGCGGCTAATAGTTGAGATAGAGGCTTTCGGTGACCATCTCGACGGGGCCGTTCAGGACCTTCGACACCGCGCTTTGGCCGCTGTCCAGCAACTCCTTGCGCTTATAGATTTCGGCGGGAATTTCGTAATCATAGGCGGTTTCGCCTCGGGCGCCGTCGAACGACAAGGCCCATTTGACGCCTCGGCCGTTCAGGCCGTCGAGCACCCGGAGGAACCGGGCGAAATCCAGATCGCCGATGTAGCGCTGCCTGTTGCCGCCGTAGGGCGGGTCGAAATAGACGAAATCTCCAGCCTTCGAGTCCGCGGTGACGTCCTCGAAATCGCCGGCCTTGAACGCCATGCCCTTAATGTGCGCGGACCAGATGCGGACGATGCCCGCGAAGCGCTCGGGCAGCATGCCCTTTCTCGACAAATGGAAGGAGTTGTTGAACTCGCCCTTCCTGCTGAAGCGGACGATGCCGTTGACGCACGTGCGCATGAGGAAATTCAGATCTTCCGGGCGCTGGAGCCGGTTGAACCGGTCGCGCACGGCGTAGAAATAGCCCGGCAGGTCCGCCTGAAGCCCGGCCCATTGCTTCGCATAATCGGCGATGAGCGGCTCCGGCCGGTCACGCACCATCGTCCAGAAGGCGATCAGGGGCGGATAGATGTCGCTTCCGACCGACCCGGCGCGGCCCAGCAGATAGAGCATCGCGCCGCCCCCCAGGAAGGGCTCGAAATAGCGGTCGAAGCCGGGCGCATGCCGGGCGATCCGTCCCGCCTGGCTCCGCTTGCTGCCGGTCCATTTGATGAGCGACGGCACCTCTCCGTTCGAGCTGTGGCTCGCTCGAGCCACCTCGCGCGCCGGCAATTCGTGCGGCTCGAACAACGCGCTCGCGCTATTCATCGGGACCTGCCGACCGAAGCCGGTCGCGGGCCATCTCGACATAGGATTGCTCGGTCTCGAAGCCGATAAAATGAAGGCCCTCCTTTTGCGCGGCGACGCACTCGCTGCCGGAGCCGGCGAAAGGAACCAGGCAGAGGTCGCCCGGCTTCGCCGAGAGCCGGATGAACCGCCGCGCCAGCCGCACCGGCTTTTGCGCGGGATGCCTGCCATGCGCCAGCTCCTCCCGGGGCTTGTTGTTGGGCAGGTCCCACACCGTGCGCATCTGCTTCCCGGGCGCCTTGAGGACGTCGTCGGAAAAGTCGCCGCCCTTCGAATGTTCATAGTCGAAGCGATAGGCGCGCTTACCGCCGCGATGCGCCCAGAGTATCGTTTCGTGGCTCGCGGTCAGCCGCCGGCCGGACAGGTTGGGAAAGCTGTTGCGCTTGTACCAGACGATCTCGTTGATGATTTCGATCCCCAGCATCTGCATGGCGACGTTCGTGATCCCGGCGCTGTGATAGGTGCCGTGCACCCACATCGATCCGGTCTGCTTCAGAATTCTTCGGGCCTGGGTCAGCCAGCTCAAGGTGAAGGCGAGATAGTCCTCCAGCGTCATGTCGTCCCACAGCTGGGATATTTTTTCCCAGTTTCCGCCGAAGCCGGGAAGCGATCCGTGATTCATCGACCAGGCATTGCCCTTGCTCGCATTATAGGGCGGGTCGGCGATGATGAGGTCGACGCTCCGGTCCGGCAAAGCGGCCGCCATCTCGACGAAGCCGCCGTGGTAGATGCTTTGGGTTTCCAGCCGGCCTATCTTCATCGGCTGCGGGGCGGGACCGCCGCCTGTGTCGGATCGTTGCAATTCGGCTTCGGCCATCCGGCAATTCGGCCATTCCCGCGCAGGCGCGCAAGACCCAATAGCGAAAATCAATAGCTGATCTAGCGGTGGCCGCCCGGACGGGTGAACAAACCGCGGCGCATTGCGCGCGTTCGAGAGGGCGGCCACAAGCGTGGGATGAGGGCGAGCCTGACCCTGCGCTACCAATTCAGCCTGGACGACGATTTCGGCTGGCTCGACGCGAAGGTTCGAGCCGCGGGGACAGGCGAGGCGGGCGGCTGGTGGGTCCAATGGCAGGATGTCGAGGAATGGGCGGCGAAGCTCGCGGCCTGTCCCCTGGCCGGCCCGGTCGAGGGCGATTGGGGATACGGGCTGGCCGGCGAATGGGAGACGGTGGTCGGAATATGGATCGAGCCTGCCGGCGAGGCCGGCGCGCTCGACGTGCGGGTGACCCTAGCCGATTCCGACGACCCGCGCATACGCTTCGAGACGGGCTTTCGAACGCGCTACCCCGATCTGCAGCGTTTCGCCGCCGCGATTGGCCGGATGATGAAGCGCAAAGCCGGCGAAGCCGTGCTCGCCGGACGCGAGCCTCTCGACGGCAAGCCTTAGGCGGCGGCGCGAAGGGCGGTGGTAAGCCGGGCGTGACGGCGGCCCGCCCTTCTTCGCGGCTTTGCGGCTTTCGCCTGAAACGGTTACCTTTCGCCATCGTCGGTCGGGGGGAGCCTGTGTTCGGCTGGTTGAGAGAGCTTCAGCGGGAATGGCCGGCGAACGAGGCGAGATGGGCCGTGGTGATGGAGGACGGCTCGATCCGGGTGACGGACCCGGCGGGCGGCAGCCGGGCGGTGGGCAAGTCCGAGCTTTCGAAGGTGGCGATCGAGACGAACGACAGCGGGCCCTGGGGCGAGGACGTCTGGTGGCTGCTGTTCGGCGCCGGCGGGGTGCTGGCCTGCGCGTTTCCGCTCGGCGCCGGCGGCGAAAAAGCGACGGTGGACTATCTCACCGCTCTGGCGGGCTTCGACCATGAGGAAATGGTGAAGGCGATGGGTTCGACCGACAACCGGCTGTTCGCCCTGTGGTCGCGATGATCGCGGCCGCGCCGGCGAGCGGCTCATCGCGCGCGGGACCGGGCCGGTGACCGGCGAGGCGGGCGGCCGGATGCCGACCCGGATCTGGGCCTGTTGGAGCGCCGCAAGCCTCTTGCTCGCCTTCGGGATCTGGTGGCTGTCGGAATGGATTTCGCAAGCCGTTGCCGGGCCGGGCGAGAGCGCCTGGGAGATCCCGCTGATCGTCTTCATGATCGCCGAGCTGCCGACTGTGCTGTGGCGCCGCCGCGGCGGCGGGACGCCGTCGACCCTCGGCCTGGCGGTGGCGATGCCCTTCGCGGCTTTCATCGGCATCCTGATTCCGCGCAATCATCCCGAGGATGCCTACATTCCGTTCATCGTCCTCGCCCTCGCCGGCCTCGCCTTCCTCGTCGGCGCGCTGATCTGCCTGGTCGTCAGGCCCGCCCGGTTCGGGGATTGAGCGGCGGCGCAGGTATCGGGCCGCGCGCCTCACGGGATCATCGCCAGCGTTCGACGAGGTCCGACCAGAAGGGGATGTGGCGGCCCGGCCGCCCGACCGGGGTGCGCGGGGGATGCGGGGAGAATTCGCGGCGCAGATAATCGGCGAGATCGGCGCCGTAATAGATGATGTCGGACTGCATGACCGAGAAGATCGGATTGCCCGCTTCGTGGGGGCTTTCGGGAATGTAGCGGTGGTGGAAGATCGGGATGAGGCGGGGCGCCGCCTCGACGATCGCCGTGACCACCTCGGCCCGCTCGCCCGGCGTCGCGGGCCGGTCGCCCCATTCCGGCCACCACAGGACATCCTGCTCGACATCGAACAGCAGGCCTTCCAGGGGCCATTGAAGGGCCTGGCGAATAGGGTCGTCGTCGCTGCGCCAGTCGTAGCCGCCGGCCGGGCGCCGCTCCAGCAGAAGCGCCGCGAGGTCGGGCGGGAAGCGCAGTCCGAACCTCTGCTCGGCGCGCTCGAGCTCGGCCCGGGTATAGCCGGAGGTCCAGTCTCGCATCCCTCCTTATGGCATCGCGCGCTGCCGATGTCCCGGCCGCCGAGCCCGCAGCGCGCGCCGTCCCGCCGGTCAGAAGCTGAACCGCGCCTCCACGCCGAAGGTCCGGGGCGCGTTGAAATTGCCATAGTCGCCCATGACGTTCGAGCGGCTTCCGGTGAACGGATTGGGAAGGCTGTTGGTGGGATCGCGGCGATAGACGTGGGCCTCGTTCAGAAGGTTTCGCGACCAGAGGGCGAAGGTCATGAGGGCGCCGGTCCCGACCTTGACGTCGGCCAGGGCGATGCTGGCGTTGACGATGAACGAGCCGTCGTTCTTCGTGGCGAACTCGGCGAAGCTCTGGGTCGCCTGATTGTAGGTGGCGTCGAGATGCAAGCGCAGCCGGGCCTCGCCGATGCCGGAGGCGAGGTCGTAATCGGCCGCGCCGTTGACGACGTTGCGCGGCGTGAAGGGGATGAACACGGGCACCAGCGGCGTGCCGGGGCGAAACGGGTCGGGCGCGTCCGGCACCCTGGTGTAGGTGTAGGCGTAGGAGGCGGAGAGGGTAAGATTGTCGGCGACCAGGGCGATAGCGTCGACCTCGATACCCCTGATTTTGGTAGTGCCCGGCGCGTTCACGGTCTCAAGCGTGTTGCGGGTGGCGCCGTTGGACAGAAAGTTCAGGACGCTGAAATCGACCTGCGTGCCCTTCCGGTCCATGACGTAGCCGGCGAGGTTGAGCCGAAGGCGGCGGTCGAAGAACTCCGTCTTGGCGCCGATCTCGTAGCTCTTGACGTCCTCCGGCCCGAACTCGCGATAGGAGAGGGAGCGCGAACTGGCGCCGCCCGACCGATAGCCGGTCGCATATTTGGCGTAGAGGTGGATGTCGTCGGCCGCGTCCCAGGCGAGGATGGCGAGGGGATTGAAGCGGCTGGTGCGCTGGTCGAAGGTGAAGGCGGTGGCGGCGTTGTTGACCTTGTAGAGGATGCCGCTCTTGTCGTCGCGCGTGTAGCGGCCCCCGAGCGTGACGTGGAAGCGGTCGGCGGACGGCGGAGTCCAGGTGAGCTGGCCGTAGGCGGCCATGCTCTTCGAGCGGGCGCGGCTGCCGCGGTCGATGCTCCGGCAGCCGGGCTGCCAGCCGAAGCCGCTCGAGCCGGTGCAGGGATCGACGATGGTGAAAGCGGTGCCGTCGGCGTTCCAGCGGTTGGTGCTCGGAGTCGCGGCTTCCTCGAAGGTCTTCTCGCGGAAATAATAGAGGCCGAAGACATAGTCGAGCTGATCGGCGATTCGCCCGACCGCCTGGAGCTCCTGGCTGAACTGGCTCTGCTCGAGATAGGACAAGGAATAGCGGCTGAAGAGGCCGTTGGCGGCGAAGATCGGCGGCCGGTGGGCGCCGCCGGCATTGTCCCATTGATCGACGCTGACCTCGCGGTAGCCGGTGATCGAGCGCAGCTCGAGCCCGGGCGCGGCGTTCCACTTCAGGGTCAAGGCGGCGCCCTTCGTCTTGTCGACGCTCGGCTGCTGGATCACGCCGACGTCCGCGACCTTCATCCGATCCTCGCCCTCGACGACGACGAGCGGCGGCAGCGGCCGGATCGAGCCGGACGGAAGCGACCCGGTAAGCGGGCCGACCGGATAATGGTTGGGATTGTAGTTCAGGAGCTGCGAATAGAAGGGGGTGTTGCGGTCCTCGCCCCAGTCCGCGGACAGATCGGCGGTGAAGTTCGCGCTCGGGCGGAAGCGGATTTTTCCCTGGACGCCCTTGCGGTCGTAATAGCCCCAGCCGGTCTGGCCGGCGAGCGGGTTGCGGGTGGTCGCGTCCTGATGGTCGAGGGCGGCGTCGATCTTGAAGCTGAACGGGCCGACGGCCGGCAGGTCGAGGTGGCCGCTCGCATTGTAGCTTCCGTAATTGCCGGCCCCGACGGCGATTCGAAGCCCGAATTCGCCGGTCGGCGCCTTGGTGATGATGCTGAGCGCGCCGCCCTCCGTATTGCGGCCGAACAGGGTCCCCTGCGGGCCCTTCAGCACCTCGATCCGCTCGACGTCCAGAAGCGCGGCGCCGAGCCCCTGCTGGCGTCCCAGATAGATGCCGTCGACATAGACCCCGACGCCCTGTTCGCGGGCCGGCTGGTTGGCGTCCAGCGGCACGATGCCGCGGATTCCGATGGTCAGCGCCGACTGGCGTGCCTCGAACGTGGCCACCCGCAGGCCGGGGATCGAGCCGTCGGCGAGATCGGTGAGGCTCTGGACATGGCGGTCGGTCAGCGCCTCGTCGGTGAGCACCGAGATGGCGATCGGAGTCTCCTGGAGGTTGGTCACCCGCTTGGTCGCGGTGACGACGATATCGCCGAGGCCGTCGGCCGAACCGGCCTCGGCCTCGGCGATGGTTGCCGAGCCGAGGCCCGCGCCCGGCGATTCGGACGGCTGGGCCAGCGCCGGCGAAGTCGCGGTCAGGGCCGCTCCGGCGAGCAGCGCCATGCCCGCCGCCCGCCGCCGCTCCGGGCGTTGCAATCCATCGTGGCCGCCGAACTGGGCCGGCTCGCCCAGGAGAATATCAAGCATCGAAAAAGCCCCCTAATGAAGCAGTTGAGACCGTTAGGTGAAGACAAATTCGGTCAACGCGGCTCCTGCTAGGAGGACAATGTGATAGTCTTGTTACAATGAGCCAAGTTATGCACAGTAATATTAGTGAAACATTTTCGTAATCTTCTGCACTATTTTTGTGACAATCGTCGCTTTGCTACGGATATAGATCGAGTGAGTAGCCGGCGGAGCGAACGGTCCGCACGAGGTCCGGCTTTCCGGCGCGGTTGAGGGCGACGCGCAGGCGGCGCACGTAGACGTCGACGGTCCTCGCCTCGATGTCGCTGTCGCCGCCCCAGACGGCGTCGAGCAGCCGCTCGCGCGAAAAGACGTGGCCGGGATGCTCGAGGAGGTGGCGAAGGAGCCGGAACTCGATCGGCCCGAGCTCGACGACGAGGCCGCCGCGGCGCACCCGGTACCGGGCCGTATCCATCTCCAGGTCGCCATAAGCGAGCATGGCTCCGGTCAAGGCGGGCCGGACCCGCCTGAGCACGGCGCCCACCCGGGCGACCAGCTCCGGACCGTTGAAGGGCTTGGTGACATAATCGTCAGCCCCGGTCTCAAGCCCGCGGACCCGGTCGAATTCCTCCGCCCGGGCGCTCAGCATGATGACCGGAAGGCCTGCCGTGTCCGGCGCGCGCCTCAGCCGACGGCACACTTCCAGGCCGCTCAGCTCCTCCAGCATCCAGTCGAGGATGACGAGGTCCGGCCGGACTTCCGCCGCGAGCAGCAGCGCCTCCTCGCCGCTCGCCGTCTGGATGATTTCGAAGCCCTCACGTTCGAAGATCCACCGCAGCAGCTCCGCCATGGCGGGATCGTCCTCGGCCAGGAGCAGCCGTGTCTTGTCCACCGCATGCCTTTCGGGGAATTGCGGAAAAGCCGCCCGGCCGGGCGCCCGCCCGCAGGATGCGATAGTTTTGTGACAAGCGTGTGAAAGGCCGTCGCGCGCACTCGCTCGTTCGAGCAGGCGGCATCATCTTACGTATAAATCCCTAGGCGTCGACCGCGGCCAACTCGTTGTACCCGCTCGACGAAAGTCTATCATCATGTGCGCCGACTCGTGGTGTCGGCGCCAATTGTGGAGAAAGATGATGATCAAGCGCAGGATCGTTGCGACCTTGCTCGTTGCGGGTGTCTTGTCGTTGCCGGGTCCCGCCTTCGCCAACCATGGCGATCCGATCTACAACACCCATTATTACAGTGATGCGACCTACACGGAAGAAGTCGGTTTCGATCAGGGTGCCTGCTATTATT
>JBEVDE010000458.1:0-5963 GCA_040514175.1 Allosphingosinicella sp.
TCGGCGGCGTTGGTCGCGCCCCGGCCGAAATTCGCGTCGAGCAGGACGACGTCGGCGCCGTCCCCCCCGATCGCGGCCATCGCGTCCTCCGGGGCCTGGAAGGTCAGGACCTCATCGAAAAGATCGCGCAGGAGGAGGCGGGCGGACAGCAATATGTCCTGATCGTCGTCGATGACGATGCACCGCCAGAACGGCTTCCCCTCCCCAGCCACGTCGGTTCTCCTACAAGCCTGTCCGGTTACGGACAAACAATAATCGTGCCAGCACCGTCCGCGAGCGGACAGGGGGCGTTCGAGGCCGGACGGGCGGCGTCCGCAAGCGAACGGCTGACGCGGGCGCCGAGCCGGGGCAATCGCGGAAAACGGGGCTTTTCCGCAACTGGCACGCCTCATGCTGTGACCAGGGCGAGGGCCATCGGGTCCGGGGAGACGATCGATGCGGGAATTGGAATCCTGGCTTAGCGGCCTGCTGCTGGCGGCGGTCGCCTTGCTTCTGCCGATGGCGGCGCTCGAGCCCGTGAGCCGCGCCGGCGCCATGGCCGCCGCCGCCGGCTTCGCGGCCGGCGCCTGCGACGACGGCAGCGCCCATCTCGCCATGGGCTGCGCGAGCATCCTGCTATGATCCTGTCCGTGGGCGTACAGGCGACTGTCCGGAATCGGACGGCATGAGGTTGGGATGAGCGTGATCAGGATCAAATCGACGGACGGCGAGCCGCGGGCGCAAAGCGGCACCGGCATGGACAGGATGGTGGCGTCCACCGGCCTGTCGCAGCGCACCAAGATCGCCATCGGCGCGGCCGCTGTGCTGCTGCTCGCCTTGCTCTTCTGGTGGTTCGCGCCGAGCGCGGGCAGCCAGACCGTGGCGGCGGAGCGGCTGACGATATCCGCCGTCAGCAAGGGCACGTTCGACGACTTCCTGCCCTTGAGGGCCCGAGTCGAGCCGCTCGTCACCGTCTATCTCGACGCGGTCGAGGGCGGCCGGGTCGAGAGGATCCTGGTCGAGGACGGCGCCATCGTCCAGCAGGGCCAGCTGCTCGCCGTGCTGTCCAATTCGGACCTCGCGCTCAACCTGCTGGCGCGCCAGTCGGACGTGTCGCGCGAGGTCAACTCGATGCGCAGCCAAGAGCTCGCCCTCGCCCAGACCAGCATCGGCGACGAGCGCGCGGTGATCGACGCCCAGCTCGCCGCCGACAAGGCGAGGCGCCAGTATGAGATGCAGAAGCCGCTGATGGAGAAGGGCTATGTTCCCGCCAGGACGTTCAACGACAGCCGCGACGAATATCTCTCCGCCCAGCGCCGCGCCGAAGTCCTGAAGCGCGCCCGGGCGGTCAACCAGAGGCTGCAGACCAGCCAGCTCGCCCAGCTCCGCGCCTCCAACGCCTCGCTGAGCGGAAGCCTCGACATCGCCCGCTCGACCCTCGACGCGCTCAACCTGCGCGCCCCCGTCTCCGGCCAGCTCACCGCTTTCTCGATCCAGGTCGGCCAGTCATTGAATCGCGGCGAGCGTCTCGGCCAGGTCGACAGCGCCGGCCGCAACAAGCTGGTCGCGAGCGTGGACGAATATTATCTCGGCCGGGTCCGGCCCGGGCAGACCGCGACCGTGGAGTCCGGCGGCAAGGCCTATCGGGCGAAGGTCGCCAAAATCTACCCGCAGGTCAGGAACGGCGTCTTCGAGGTCGACCTCAATTTCGTCGGCGCCGAGCCGCCCGCGCTCAACCGCGGCCAGACCCTCCAGGCCAAGCTGATTCTCGGCGATCCGGCCCCGGCCCTGCTCATCCCCAACGGCGCCTTCTACAACGAGACCGGCGGCGCCTGGGTGTTCGTGGTCGAGCCCGACGGCGGCGGCGCGGTCAAGCGCAAGGTCGGCCTCGGCCGCCGCAACGCCGATTATATCGAAGTGCTCGAAGGGCTGGAACCCGGCGAGCGCGTGATCACCTCCCCCTATACCGGTTTCGCCGACAAGGACCGGCTCGACCTCGAGACCTGACGAAGGAGTTGCAGAACATGCTGACCATGCGTGAATTGTCGCGGGTCTACCGCACCGACACCGTCGAGACGACGGCGCTCGACCGGATCGATCTCGACATCGCCGACGGCGAGTTCGTCGCGATCATGGGCCCGTCGGGCTGCGGCAAGTCGACCCTCTTGAACGTCATCGGAATGCTCGATTCGCCGACCAGCGGCTCCTACGTCTTCGACGGCCAGGAGGTGGCCGGACTGCCCGAGGGCAAGCTCGCCAGCGTCCGCAAGCAGAATATCGGCTTCATCTTCCAGAGCTTCAACCTGGTCGACGAATTGAGCGTGCGCGAGAATATCGAGCTCGCCTTGCTCTACCACGACGTCGCCGCGTCCGAGCGGCGCGCCCGGGTCGAGGCGGTGATGGACAAGGTCGGGGTCGCCCACCGCGCCAAGCACCGTCCGAGCCAGCTTTCGGGCGGCCAGCAGCAGCGCGTCGCCGTCGCCCGCGCCCTCGTCGGCAATCCGAAGCTGATCCTCGCCGACGAGCCGACCGGCAATCTCGACACCCAGCATGGCGAGGAGGTGATGAAGATGCTCCAGGCCCTGAACCGCGAAGGCTCGACCATCGTCATGGTCACCCACTCGCCCGCCCATGCCGATTATGCCGGCCGGGTCGTCAACATGCTCGACGGCCGCATCCTGATCGAGCGGCGCCGGGCGGCGTGAGGGCGAGCGCAAGCTTGATTCCTCCCCGAGATTTCTCGGGGAGGGGGACCGCGCGAAGCGTGGTGGAAGGGTTCTTCGCAGTCCGAAAGGCCCCTCCACCGGGCTGCGCCCGGTTCCCCTCCCCTGCAAATGCAGGGGAGGATTTGAGGGCGCGGCGCCTCAGCCCCGTCCACGCCCTCCGCGACGAGTAGGAGCCCCCGCGATGTGGAAGAATTATCTGACGGTCGGCTTCCGCGCTCTCGCCAAGAACCGCACCTACGCCTTCATCAACATCTTCGGCCTCGCCATCGGCATGGCCGCCTGCCTGCTGATCCTGCTCTTCGTCCGCTACGAGATGAGCTACGACAAATGGCTGCCCAATTCGGAACGGGTCTACCAGGTGCAGAACTGGTTCCGCGATCCCCAGTCGGGCGAGGAGGGGAAGCTGCAGATGGCGCCGTTCGCGACCAAGGCGGCGCTGGTCAAGGACTTCCCGCAGATCGAGAAGGCGGTCTACGCCCTGCGCAGCGTCCCCGTCTTCCTCAAGGACGGCCAGGCCTCCTCGACCGAGGATTATCTCTACGTCGACGACAATCTGCTCGACGTGATCGAGCTCAAGGTCCTGCGCGGCAGCCGGACCGCGCTCGACCGGGCCAACGTTGCGATGCTGAGCCGGAGCGAGGCGGTCAGCCGCTTCGGCACCGACGATGTCGTCGGCAAGACGATGACCGTGATCAGCAAGGGCCAGCATTTCGACTATCGGATCGGCGGAGTCTTCGAGGACGTCCCGAAGAACTCGCATTTCCGGCTCAACGCCGTCGTCCGGATCGATTTCCCCACCTACATGGCCAAGGAGGCGCAATTCCTCACCTGCTGGGGCTGCCAGGGCGGCTGGATCTACGCGAAGCTTCGCCCCGGCGCCGACGCCGGCGCGATCAAGGCGGCGATGCCGGCCTGGGAAAAGCGCAACATCCCGGACGAGAATAACGGCGAGGCCCGGTTCAACGCCGGCGAGGCGGGCGACTGGCATTTCGTCAACGTCGCCGACGTCCATCTCGGCGAGGGCCAGGAAGCCGCGATGTCGCCCGGCAACGACCGCGGCACGATCGTCACCTTCGCCGTCATCGCGCTTCTGATCCTCGCCATGGCGATGGTCAATTTCACCAATCTCGCCACCGCCCGCGCCAGCCAGCGCGCCCGCGAGGTCGCCCTGAGGAAGGTGCTCGGCGCCAACCGCCGCCAGCTCATCGTCCAGTTCATCGGCGAATCGATCCTCGTCGCCTTGCTTGCGATGCTGATCGCTTTGGCCCTGGTCGAGCTTCTGCTGCCGAGCTTCTCGGCCTTTCTCGATGCGAATATCGAGCTCAATTATCTCGGCTCGGGCGGGGTCGCCCTGCCGATGCTCGCCCTGGTGCTGCTGGTCGGCGGGCTCGGCGGCCTCTATCCCGCTTTCTTCCTGTCGCGCTTCAAGCCGGCGACCGTGCTCAAGGCCAACAAATCGGCGTCCGAGGGCGACGGCACCGGACGGCTTCGCGCCGCGCTCGTCGTCGGCCAGTTCGCGGTTTCGATCGGCCTCATCATCTGCACCGCCGTGGTCTGGCTCCAGACCAGCTATGCGCGAAGCGTCGATCCCGGCTTCGACCGCACCCATCTCGTCCAGATCGACGGGCTCAACCGCTACCAGCTGATCAATTCGGGCCGCGCGATCGCCGAGCGGATGAAGCGGGTGGAAGGGGTCGAAGCCGTCGGCCGGAGCACGATCGCGGTCGCCACCGACGGCCAGAACAACACCAACGTCATGGTTCCCGGCAATCCCAAGCCGGTGCTGATCGGCCTCTACGGGGTCGACCCCGGCTTCATGAAGGCGATGGGCATCAAGCTCGTCGCCGGCCGCTGGTTCGACGAGAACCGGCCTCTGGACGACATGACCCTCCCCGTCCCGCCCACCCCCGATCAGCAGCGGGCGCTGGCGGCGCGCGGCGGCAACGTCGTGGTGAACGAATCCGGGGCCCGCCGGCTCGGCTTCGCCAATCCCGGGGACGCCGTGGGCAAGCAGTTCAAGACGGCGCTGGTCGAGAACGATTATGGGCTGGTTCCGGCGACGATCGTGGGAGTCGTCGCTGATTCCCGCTTCCGCTCGGTCCGCCAGCCGCTCGACGACATCATGTTCGTCAATGGCGACGCCGGCCATCAGTGGCTGGTCGTGCGCTACAAAGGCGATCCCAGCGCGATGCGCGCCCGGCTCGAGGCGGCGTGGCGGGGGATCACCACCGAAGTCCCGTTCGAGGCGGATTTCAGCGAGGACGTGATCGCCGAGCTCTATCAGGCGGAGGATGCGCGGGCGAAGACCTTCGCCGGCTTCGCCTTGCTTTCGGTCGTCGTCGGCTGCCTCGGCCTGTTCGGGCTCGCCGCCTTCACCGCCGAGCGGCGGACCAAGGAGATCGGCATCAGGAAGGTCCTGGGCGCCCGCTCGCGCGACATCGTCCGCTTGCTCGTGTGGCAATTTTCCAAGCCGGTGATCGTCGCCAACCTCATTGCCTGGCCGATCGCCTGGTGGGTGATGCGCGACTGGCTGAACGGCTTCGACGCCAGAATCCCGCTCGGGCCCACGCCCTTCCTCGTCGCCGCCCTGCTCGCTTTGGCCATCGCCATCGGAACGATCGCCGGCCACGCCTTCAGGATCGCCCGGTCCAACCCCATCCACGCCCTTCGCTACGAATAGGATCCGCATCATGTGGCGCAATTATCTGACGGTCGGCCTCCGGGCGCTGGCGAAGAACAAGACCTACGCCTTCATCAACATCTTCGGCCTCGCCATCGGCATGGCCGCCTGCCTGATGATCCTCCTCTATGTGCGCTACGAGATGAGCTACGACGGCTGGATGCCGGGCTCCGAGCGCGCCTATCAGTTCCAGGATTATTACAAGGCGACCGACAATGGCGGGGAGGAGATGTCCCTGCAGATGACGAGCTACGTCTCCGGCAAGGCGCTGGTGAAGGACTTTCCGCAGATCGAGAAGGCCGTCTACGTCGCCTCGAGCGGCGCGGTGATCATGCAGAACGGCCAGCCCAGCCTCGCCGACGATTTCAACTTCGTCGACGGCAATCTGTTCGACATCCTTCAGGTGCCGTTCGTCCGCGGCGACCGCGCGACCGCGCTCTCCAATCCCAATTCGCTGGTCCTGACCGAGACCGAGGCGAGCAAGCGCTTCCCCGGCCAGGACGCGCTCGGCAAGACCCTGACCCTGATCGTCCAGGGCAAGAGCGCCGACTATCAGGTCACCGGGGTGATGAAGGACC
>JBEVDE010000061.1:0-3760 GCA_040514175.1 Allosphingosinicella sp.
GTTGGTGCGGTGCTGGAAGGAGTAGGTCAGGCCCGACGTGTGGCGGAGCAGGTCGATCATCATCATCGCGCGCTCGGGCGCCTTGGTGAGGAACGGCGCCCCCGCGCCGCCGCCATTGTAGACTCCCATTTCCTTCCATTCGGGGATGACGCTCTCGACCGGCTGGTCGAGCGACACCCTGCCCTCCTCGACCAGCATCATGAAGGCGATCGAGGTGATCGGCTTGGTCATCGAGGCGATCCGGAACAAGGCGTCCTCGCCCATCGGCTCGCCGCTCGCCCGGGCCTTGCCGGCCGTCGCGAAGTGGACGACCTCGCCTTCGCGGGCGATCAGAAGCTGGGCTCCGGCGAGAAGCCCCGGCTCGAGATACTGCTCGTCCAGGAAGGCGTCGATCCGGGCCAGCCGCTCCGGATCGAACCCCGCCGCCGCCGCGTCCACCCTCTCCATCGTCCCTCCTCTCCGCTAAATTCCTCCCCGGTATTTGCCGGGGAGGGGGACCATGCGCAGCATGGTGGAGGGGCCTTGCTGACCTCAAAAGAGCCCCTCCACCGCGCTGCGCGCGGTCCCCCTCCCCCGGAAAACCGGGGGAGGAATTGAGAAGCGCCGCCTAGCGCTTGAGCGAGAGGCGAATCAACGGCATTCAAGGGGGCGAGTCAAAAGGAGAAGCGGGTGATCGAGGGCTTCGAGCTGGATCCTGACTGGCCGCGGATGAGCCTCGGAGAGGTCGACGCCCTGCTCACCGCGCCCGGCTCGCGGCTCGAGCTTGACGAGGCCGTCATCCGCGGCATTCCGACGCGGATCTGGAAGAACGCTCCGCCCAGCCTCCCCTCCCTGGTCCACCTTTCGCGCGCGCATGCGGACCGGATCGCCACCGTCTACGAGGGCGAGCGGGTGATCTGGGAGGCCCAATATCGCGCCATCGCCGCTCTGGCGGCCGGGCTCGCCCGGCTCGGCATCGGGCCGGGCGACCGGGTCGCGATCGCGATGGCCAATCTGCCCGAATGGCCGGTGGCCTTCTTCGCCGCCACCGCGCTGGGCGCGATCGCGGTTCCGCTCAACGCCTGGTGGACCGGAGCGGAGCTCGAATATGGCCTCGCCGATTCGGGCGCGAAGCTGCTCATCGCCGATTCCGCCCGCTGGCAGCGGATCGCGCCGCATCGCGCCGCTTTGCCGGCGCTGGAGCATGTCGTCGTCAGCCGGGCCGCGGCGCCCGGCGCCGCCCGGCTCGAGGATCTGATCGGACCGCCCGGATCGTGGAGCGGCCTGCCCGATTCGGAGCTTTCCGAAGCGCCGATCGCGCCGGACGACGAAGCGGCGATCCTCTACACGAGCGGCACCACCGGCCGGCCCAAGGGGGCCCTCCACACCCATCGCAACTTCACCACCAATATCCTCTCGGTCGGCTATTCGAACGCCCGGGCGGCGCTTCGCCGCGGCGAAGCGCCGCCGGAGCCTCAGCCGAAGACCGCCCTGATGGTCATCCCCCTCTTCCACTGCACCGCCCTGAGCGCGATGCTGATGGGGACGATGGTCGCCGGCCACACGATCGTCTTCATGCGCAAATGGGACCCCCTCGAGGCGATGGCGCTGATCGAGCGCGAGCGGGTGCAGATGACCGGCGGCGTTCCGACCATCGCCTGGCAATTGCTCGAGCATCCGGAGCGCGCCCGCTTCGACCTCTCCAGCCTGGAGACGATCAGCTATGGCGGCGCCCCGGCCGCGCCCGAGCTGGTGCGCAAGATCTGGGAAGAGTTCGGAGCCCTGCCCGGCAACGGCTGGGGCATGACCGAGACCACCGCCACCGTCACCAGCCATGTCGGCGAGGATTATCTCAATCGCCCCGACAGCGCCGGCCCGCCGGTGCCGATCTCGGACCTCAGGATCATGTCGCCCGACGGCGAAGATGAGCTGCCCGTCGGCGAGGTCGGCGAATTGTGGGCGCGCGGGCCGCAGATCGTCAAAGGCTATTGGAACCGGCCCGAGGCGAGCGCCGCCACCTTCGTCGACGGCTGGGTGCGCACCGGCGACCTCGCCCGCCTCGACGGGGAAGGCTTCCTCTATATCGTCGACCGCGCCAAGGACATGGTCATCCGCGGCGGCGAGAACATCTATTCGATCGAGGTCGAGAATGTGCTGTTCGATCACCCCGCGGTGATGGACGCCGCTTTGATCGGCCTCCCCCACCGCACCCTCGGCGAGGAGCCGGCGGCGGTGGTGCATCTGGCGCCGGGAGCGAGCGCGACCGAGGAGGAGCTCAAGACCTGGGTGCGCGAGCGCCTCGCCGTCTTCAAGATCCCGGTCCGCATCGCTTTCCTTCCCCAACCCCTGCCGAGGAATGCCAACGGCAAGATCCTGAAGCAGGAGCTGAAGGCCCTGTTCGACTAGACCGTCATTCCGGCGAAAGCCGGAATCCATGAACACCGCCGCGCGCGGTTTCGAGCCACCGTGTTCATGGATCCCGGGCCAAGCCCGGGATGACAATTGACTATTCCGTTAGCTTACACTAACCGTAAGCAATGACTAACGCATTTGCCGTCCTCGCCGAGCCGATGCGCCAGGCCATATTCGAGCGCCTCGCCGAGCGCCCCTTGTCGGTGGGCGAGCTCGCCGCCCACCTGCCCGTCACCCGTCCCGCAGTCTCCCAGCACCTCAAGGTGCTCAAGGACGCCGGCCTGGTCCGCGACAAAGCGGAAGGGACTCGCCGGGTCTACCGGATCGATCCGGCCGGGCTCGCGGCGATCCGCGAGTGGCTCGACCGCCACTGGGAGCAGGCGCTGGCGGCCTATGTCGAGGAAGTCGAACGGGAGGAATCCGAATGAACGCCGAGTCCCGGCGCATCAGTCCCGCCCCGATCCGCAAGACCTTGCGGGTCAAAGCGTCGCAGGCGCGCGCCTTCGAGATCTTCATGACGGGCATGGGCCGCTGGTGGCCCAAGGGCCATTCGCTGCTCCAGTCGCCCCAGCGCGACGTCGTCGTCGAGCCGCGCGCCGGCGGCCGCTGGTATGAAGTGGGCGAGGACGGAAGCGAATATATATGGGGCAAGGTGCGCGAATGGCAGGCGCCCGAACGGGCCCTGCTCGCCTGGCAGCTCACCGGCGAATGGGCCTATGACCCGGATTTCCTGACCGAGGTGGAAGTGCGCTTCCGCCCCGACGGCGACCACGTCATCGTCGAGTTCGAGCCCTGAGCCTGAAAACGGGGACAGCATACATTTTTCGGCGCCCCCTTCTCTCACCGGGGCTTCGGAAAAAATTATATGCTGTCCCCGTTTTCCAGCGCCCCCGTTTTCTAGCGCTTCGCCACCAGGCCCAGCACCCACGCCTCCAGCGCCGCCGTGTCGGCGATGGCGCCCTCATAGGCCACGTCCGGAACGAAGGGGCCGATCTGGCGCGCGGCGGCGGGAGCGACCGCCTGGAGGGTCGAGAAGGTCGACAGGCCCGAGGGCAATCTGTCCTCCCGCACCTCCATATAATGGGTGTTGGCGTCGGTCGCCTGGCCGACATGGAGCGCGCCAAGCCGCCGGAACATCTGGGTGACCAGCAGGCACGAGCTGAAGCAGCTGTTGTCGGTGAGCAGGATCAGCCGGCCGCGAGCGCCGCCGTGCGAGATTGCGGGCCCGGCGGAGCGCGGCGGGCATCGCGGCGGCCCGGTGAAAAGCGCGCCTTTCGCCTTCGCCGCCGCCATCGCCTCATATTCCGCCGTGAACTGCGCCAGCGCCTCCTTGCCCATCCGCGGCCCCAGAATGTCGCGATAATAGGTC
>JBEVDE010000073.1:0-4622 GCA_040514175.1 Allosphingosinicella sp.
CGCGATCAGGCAGAAGGACCTCGTGGTCCATCATCCGTATGAATCCTTCGACGTCGTCGTGCAATTCCTGCAGCAGGCGGCGCGCGATCCCAACGTCGTTGCGATCAAGCAGACGCTGTACCGCACCTCCGCGGAATCGCCGATCGTCAAGGCGCTGGTCGAAGCGGCGGAGGCCGGCAAGTCCGTCACCGCGCTGGTCGAACTGAAAGCCCGCTTCGACGAAGAGGCCAACATCCGCTGGGCGCGTTCGCTGGAACGCGCCGGCGTGCAGGTCGTCTACGGCTTCATCGACTGGAAGACCCATGCCAAGGTCTCGATGGTGGTCCGCCGCGAGGAGCGCGGCTACCGCACCTACTGCCATCTCGGCACCGGCAATTATCACCCGGTCACCGCGCGCATCTACACCGACTTGAGCTTCTTCACCGCCGATCCCCGGGTCGGCCGCGACGTCGCCCAGCTGTTCAACTACATCACCGGCTATGTCGAGCCGCGCGACCTCGAATTGCTTTCGACCTCGCCGCATCAGATGCGCGACGCGCTCCTCGGCCTGATCGACGCGGAGATCGCCCAGGTCCGGGCGGGCCGGCCGGGCGAGATCTGGGCAAAGCTCAACGCGCTCGTCGATCCTCCGGTCATCGACAAGCTCTACGAAGCGAGCCAGGCGGGCGTTCAGATCGACCTCGTCGTCCGCGGCATCTGCTGCCTGCGCCCGGGCGTCCCCGGTCTTTCGGAGACGATCAGGGTCAAGTCGATCGTCGGCCGGTTCCTCGAGCACAGCCGGATCTGGTGCTTCGGCAATGGCGACGAGCTGCCCAATCGCAAGGCGCGCGTCTACATCAGCTCGGCCGACTGGATGCCGCGCAATTTCGACCGGCGCGTCGAATATATGCTTCCGCTCGAGAACGTCACCGTCCACGCCCAGGTGCTCGACCAGGTCATGGTCGCCAATCTGATCGACAATGAGCAGAGCTGGCGGCTCCATGCCGACGGCCGTTACGAGCGTCTCAGCCCGGAGGAGGACCGGCCGTTCAACCTCCATCATTATTTCATGACCAACCCGTCCCTGTCGGGCCGCGGCGCCGCCCTGAAGGAGAGCGGGTCGGTGCCCAAGCTGAGGCTTCGTCGCGACTCGTGAGGGGAGGGGCCCTGCTTCACGCCGAGCCGATGGCGATCGTCGACATCGGCTCCAATTCGGTCCGCCTGGTCGTCTATTCGGGCGCGCCCCGGGCGCCCTCGATCATCTTCAACGAGAAGGTGCTCGCCGGCCTCGGCCAGGGGCTGGGCGAGACCGGCCTGCTCGGCGAAGGGCCGATGATCCGGGCGCTCGCCGCCCTGCGCCGCTTCCGGCTGCTGGTCGGCCAGATGGAGGTGGGCGACGTTCGCGTCCTCGCCACCGCGGCGGTCCGCGACGCCGACAATGGCGACGCCTTTCTCGACGAGGTTCGGGCGCTGGGCTTCGAGCCCCAGGTCATCTCCGGCGAGATGGAAGGGCTGCTGGCGGGAGAGGGGGTGCTTTCCGGCTTTCCTTATGCCCAAGGGCTGGTCGGCGATCTCGGCGGCGGCAGCCTCGAGCTTGCCGACGTCGGCGGCGGCCAGGTCCATGCCAGCATCTCGCTGCCTTTCGGAGTGCTCCGGATCGGAAATCCCGACCCGGCGGCCGAGAAGAGGCTACGCCGCGACCTCGCCGAGGCCCTGGAGCAATCGGGTCTCGGCGAGCGCGGCCGGGGCCGGCCTTTCTACATGGTCGGCGGCTCGTGGCGCGCCCTCGCGCGGCTCGACATCATCTCGCGCGACTATCCGCTTCCGATCACCCACCATTACCGGATGCCGCCCGGCCGACCGGCCGAATTGAGGAAGCTGATCGCGTCCTTGAACCGCGCCGATCCCAAGAGCATGCCGATGCTCACCGCCTCGCGAATCCCGACCTTGGCCAATGCCAAGCTCATCCTTTCGGCGCTGGTCGACGCGCTCGAGCCGAGCGAGCTCATCGTCTCGAGCTTCGGCATCCGCGAGGGGCTGCTCTTCCACGAGCTGCCGGCGCCGGAACGGCTCAAGGACCCGCTGATCGAGGCGGCGCGCGACGCCGGGCGCGGCCTCAGCCGCTTCGGCGAGCATGGCGATTTGCTCGACCGCTGGATCTCGCCCATCTTCGACGATTCCCCCGCCAACGCCCGGCTTCGGCTCGCCGCCTGCCTGCTCGCCGACGTCGCCTGGCAAGCCCATCCCGATTTCCGCGCCGAACGCGGGGTCGAAATGGCGCTTCACGGCAATTGGGTGGGGATCGACGTCTGCGGCCGGGTGATGGTGGCGCAGGCGCTCTTCTCCAATTTCGGCGGCGGCCGCGAATTCCCCGACCGGCGGATCGCCGACCTGTGCAGCGCCTCCGAGCTGGCCTGCGCCGCGCGCTGGGGCCTCGCCATGCGGCTCGGCCAGCGCCTCAGCGGCGGCCTCGCCTCGAGCCTCGAGCGGAGCCGGCTGGAGCGGGAAGGGGACGTCATCCGCCTCGTCCTGCCCAAAGGCGAAGAGGCGCTCTACGGCGAGACGGTGGACAGGCGCCTGAGGAAGCTCGCCTCGGCGCTCGGGTGCAAGGCGGAGATGGTCGCGGAGTAATCCTCCCCATCGCAAAGCGATGGGGAGGGGGACCACCCGAAGGGTGGTGGAGGGGTAATCGCGCAGGCTTGTGCCAGCTACCCCTCCACCAGGTTTCACCTGGTCCCCCTCCCCATGCTTTGCATGGGGAGGATAAATTATTCCCCGTCGGCGGTCAGGGTCATCACCAGCTTGCCGCCGCGCACGGCGAAGGCGAGACGCCCCTCGACCAGATCGAGCGCGTCGCGGCCGAACTGGTCGAAGCGCCAGCCTTCGAGGATCGCGAGCCCGTCGCGCCGCCCGGCCGCGAGAAGCTCGAGCTCCTCGGTCCGGGCGATCAGCCTCGCCGCGACATTGCTCTCCCGCGAGCGGATCTTGAGCAGCAGCTTGAGGAGGTCGGCGACCAGCGCCCCTTCCTTGCCGAGGCCGGGGCCGCGGTCCTCCCGCGCCGGCAGCTCCTCGGCCGGCATCGGCACCGCATTGGCCAGCGCCGCCATCAGCCGGGCGCCGATCTCGTTGCCCGCCCAGGCCGGCGACAGGCCGCGGACCCGGGCAAGCGCGTCCTGGCTCGCCGGCGGATGGGCGGCGACGTCGGCGATGGTCTCGTCCTTCATGATCCGCCCGCGCGGCAAATTCTTGCCCCGGGCCTCCTGCTCGCGCCACGCCGCAAGCGCCTTCAAGCGGCCGAGAACCTCGGGCTTGCGGCTGGAGATCCGGATCCTTTTCCAGGACAGGGCCGGGTCGTTCTCATAATTGGCCGGGTCGGCCAATTTCTCCATCTCCTCGTCCAGCCATTCGCCGCGCCCGGTGCGGCGAAGCCGCTCGAGCATCTTGGGGAAGAGCGAGGCGAGGTGGGTGACGTCGCCGATCGCATAGTCGATCTGGCGCCGGTCGAGCGGGCGGCGCGCCCAGTCGGTGAAGCGGGCGCCCTTGTCCAGACTCTTGCCGACCAGGCTCTCGACCAGGTTGGAATAGCCGACCTGCTCCCCGAGCCCCAGCGCCATCGCCGCGATCTGGGTGTCGAACAGCGGGTGCGGGGTCTTGCCGGTGATGTTGTAGATGATCTCGATGTCCTGGCTTCCGGCGTGGAAGACCTTGAGCACCTCCTCGTTGTTCACCAGCAGGTCGAGCAGGGGCGTCATGTCGAGCCCGTCGGCCTTGGGATCGATCGCCGCGGCCTCGTCGATGTCGCCGATCTGGATCAGGCACAGGTCGGGCCAATAGGTGTTCTCGCGCATGAATTCGGTGTCGACCGCGACGAAGGGCGATCTGGCCAGACGCTCGCACAGGGACTTCAGCGACTCGGAATCGGTGATCAGCGGGTGGATCTGCATCGGCAGGGCTCATAGCGACGGCCTCACCGCTTGACAAAGCAAGGCTGCGTGGCGAAGCGCCCCCATCCTCAAATCTGTGGAAAACCTTAGGAACCGCCCGAAATGCACGCCTATCGCACCCATCATTGCGGCGAGCTCCGCGCCTCCCATGTCGGGGAAAGGGTGAAGCTTTCGGGCTGGATCCATCGCAAGCGCGATCACGGCGGAGTCCTGTTCGTCGATCTGAGGGACCATTACGGCCTGACCCAGATCGTCGCCAAGGCGAACAGCGAGCCGCTTCGGGCGCTCGAGCATCTGCGCGCCGAATCGGTGGTGACCATCGTCGGCGAAGTCGTGTCGCGCGGGCCCGACGCGTCCAACCCCAATCTTCCGACCGGCGAGATCGAGGTCTCGGCCGAGGAGGTCGTCGTGCAATCCTCGGCCGAGGAGCTTCCCCTCCCCGTCGCCGGCGAGGCGGATTATCCCGAGGAGATCAGGCTCCGCTACCGCTTCCTCGACCTTCGCCGCGAGCGTCTGCACCGCAACATCGTCCTCCGCTCGCAGGTCATCTCCTCGATCCGGCGCCGCATGGTCGAAGCCGGCTTCACCGAATTCCAGACCCCGATCCTGACCGCGTCGAGCCCCGAGGGCGCGCGCGACTATCTCGTGCCGAGCCGGGTCCATCCCGGCAAATTCTACGCGCTCCCGCAGACGCCGCAG
>JBEVDE010000121.1:0-4009 GCA_040514175.1 Allosphingosinicella sp.
ACCCCTCCACCACGCTGCGCGTGGTCCCCCTCCCCATCTTATCGATGGGGAGGATTAAGAAGATCCGGCCTTGCATCCCTCCCCCGCAGAAGCAATTTCTCCTGCTGCTGGCGCTGGAGCTGCTCGTCGTAAAGCTGGGGCGCGCGGCCCTGGTCCGCGGGGAGGTTTCCGGTCATGGCGACAAAACGCGCGGTCGCCCGGGCGCGTTCCCCGGACAAGTTGAAGGGCCGCCGCGCCTCGGCGCGACGACCCTCCGAACATGGTCAGCGGCCGGATGGCTCCAGCCCGGGAGACCAAGAAGGCTAGGCCTTCATCTCCCGAACGAGCAAACCCGACCTCTTAGCTGAACCATGAGACATCGGATCACCTCCTTTCGCGTTGTTGTGGCGAGGGAAGGATGAATCATCGCGAATCGGCACGCAAGACTTGTTTTGATCTTTTTCGCCGTTAGTCTTTCTGCTTCGCCCGCGCCCGAGAGAAGGATGGGAGCGCGGCGTGAACATCTCACCCGCGGCAATCCTCGATCACCCGCGCCGGCTCCGGCCAGGCGGGGACGGTCAGCGTTGGCAATCCCATGGTTCGGACCATGAACCGGCCGCGGCTGAATGCGATCTCGTCGAGCAGCGCGTCGTCGGCCGCCAGCTCCGTCGAGGGCGCAAGCACGCGCCGGCCGAACGTGGTTTCCACCTCCAGCACCGGCGCGGCGGTGTCCCGCGTCAGCAAGACCTTACGCCGGGCCGTATCGCACCGCATCGTCAGGCGGGCCGCCTTGCCCTCGAGCCCGAACCGGGCCTCGCTGCCGCCCGTCACGGCCGCGTAGGTCCATTCGCCGGGAGTGAGCGCCCGGTCGCGCCAGTCCTCGAAAGGCGGCGGTTCCGGCACGGGGATGACGATTTGCGGCACCTCGGGCGGGGCGGCCGGGGCAATCGGCGGCGCGGGTTCGGGCTTGCCCGCGCAACCCGCCAGCAGGGCTGCCGCCATCCATGTCGCGATCCGTCCGCTCATGCCGGCCGCCTCAGCACGGCGGCGGCGGCAAAGCCAAGCGCAAAACGGACGAACCGTGCGTTTCCGGGGGACGCCTCCTATCGCGCGCCTGACCCTCGCCTGACGGGCGCGTTCATGGGCTATTCAATGCTCCGGCTCTATGCCAATTCCCGAACAGCAAAAGCAGTGCATTTTATGCGTATCCTTTCCGCCATACTCATCGCCGCCGCGGCGGTGAGCGCAGCCGCTTCCGCCCCAGCCTCGGCCGGCCCGCGCGAGCGCGACCAGGCCTCGGCCCTCCAGGGCGCGCAGACCGGCCGGATCATCCCGCTCCGGGCGATCGAGGCGCGGATCGTTCCGCAGATGCGCGGCTTCGCCTATCTCGGGCCCGAATATTATGCGGATATCGGCCGCTACCGCCTCAAGTTCCTGCGCGGCCAGCGCGTGGTCTGGATCGACGTCGACGCCCGCTCCGGCGAAGTGATCGGCAAGTCGGGCTTCTGACGGGGTCGGCGTTCCGGCGGACGACGGGAACGGCCATGAAACAATTGGCCACCAGGCCGGTTGGGCGGCTATCAAGCCTTCAAGACAGCCATAGGGGAGTGCGATGCGCGTTCTGATCGTCGAGGACGAGCCCAATCTGGGCCGCCAGCTGCGGGCGACGCTCGAGGGCGCCGGTTATGCGATCGATCTCGCCACCGACGGCGAGGACGGCCATTATCTCGGCTCGACCGAAAGCTATGACGCGATCAGCCTCGATCTCGGCCTGCCCGAGATCGACGGCCTCACCGTCCTCGACCGCTGGCGCAAGGAAGGGATCGCCGTCCCGGTGCTGGTCCTGACCGCCCGCGACAGCTGGTCGGACAAGGTCGCCGGCCTCGATGCGGGCGCCGACGATTATCTCGCCAAGCCCTTCCAGACCGAGGAATTGATCGCCCGCCTCAGGGCCCTCATTCGCCGCGCCTCGGGCAACAGCTCGTCCGAACTCACCGCCGGCGACGTCCGCCTCGACACCCGCTCGGGCAAGGTCACCCTCGACGGCGAGCCGGTCAAGCTGACGGCTCAGGAATATAAATTGCTGTCCTATCTGATGCACCACAAGGGCAAGGTGGTCAGCCGCACCGAGCTGATCGAGCATATTTACGACCAGGATTTCGACCGCGATTCGAACACGATCGAGGTCTTCGTCACCCGCATCCGCAAGAAGCTCGGTCCCGACGTCATCACCACCATCCGCGGCCTCGGCTACTCGCTGGAAGATTGAGGACGGCCGGGATGCGCACCGTCGCCCCAGCGAAGGCTGGGGCCCCGGAGGGTGAGGAACGCCGGGGCCTTTCACCCGCTGGGATCCCGGCCTCCGCCGGGATGACGAGCGCTACACCTTCCGTTCAGGGATCCCGGATCAAGTCCGGGATGACGATGAAACGCCTTCGCCTTCCGCGACTCTTCCGCCGCGTCCCCCGCGTCGCCCGCACCGGCTCGCTGACCCGGCGGATGATCGGGGTCTCGGCCCTCTGGATCCTCGTCCTTCTCGGCGCCGGCGGCTACACGCTCGACCGGGTCCTCACCTCCGCCATCACCCGCAATTTCGACGCCCAGCTGGAATATGTGCTGACCGCCCTCATCGCCTCGGCCGAGGTCGGGCCGGAAGGCGAGGCCTTCCTCAACCGCCCCCCGGCCGACCAGCGCTTCCTCGAGCCTTATTCCGGCCTCTACTTCCAGATCAGCGCCGTCGCCGGCAAGCCGCCCGGCGCCGCCGCCGACATCGATCTGCCGTCGCGCTCGCTGTGGGACCGCAAATTGCAGGTCACCGGCACCCATAACGACGTCGAGATCCACACCTACAACAGCCGCGAGCTGGAGGGAGAAACCCTGCGCATCGTCGAGCGCGACATCCAGCTGCCCGGCTCGCCGGCGCGCTGGCGCTTCCAGGTCGCCCAGAGCCGCGAGGATCTCGACGACCAGATCAGCGTGCTCAGGCGGACCCTTTTGCGCTCGTTCGGGATCCTCGGCCTCGGCCTCCTCGTCCTCGCCGCGCTCCAGGCGCTTTACGGCCTCTGGCCGCTGCGCCGGGTCCGCCGCGCCATCGCCGCCATCCGCTCCGGCGAGAAATCGCGCATCGCAGAGCGCTTCCCGACCGAGATCGAGCCGCTCACCGAGGAGTTGAACGCGCTCCTCGAGCATAATGAGAAGCAGGCCGAGGAAGCGCGCCGCCACGCCGGCAATCTCGCCCACGCCCTAAAGACTCCGCTCACCGTCATCACCAACGCCGCCACCGCCCGGGACCCCGACCTCGCCGACACCGTCTGCCGCGAGGCGACGACGATGCGCCGCCAGGTCGACCATCACCTCGCCCGCGCCCGGGCGATCGGTCGCCGCGCCTCGGCCCAGGCGCGGTCCCAGGTCTGGCCGTCTTTGGAGGCGGTCGAGCGCGCCGTCACCCGGCTGCACGAGAACGTCACCGTCGACCTCGCCGGCGACAAGGCCGCCTCGGTCCGGGTCGAGCGCCAGGATCTCGACGAGATGCTCGGCAATCTGATCGAGAATGCCGCCAAATATGGCGGCGGGCGGGTGTTCGTGACGGTTTCGACCACGCCCGAATGCGTCGAGATCGAGGTCGAGGACGACGGCCGCGGAATCCCCGAGGAGGAACGTCAGACCATCTTCGACCGCGGCGCCCGTCTCGACACCGGCAAGCCCGGCACCGGCCTCGGCCTCGCCATCGTCCGCGACGTCGCCCAGATTTACGGCGGCTCGATCAGCCTCGAGGAAAGCGAGGATCTGGGCGGATTGCTGGCTCGGCTGAAATTGCCTCTGTGCCATTGATCCGTCATTGAGAAGAGCGGAGCGACGAAGCAATCCAGCTACGGCATATCCGCCACGCGCCGCCCTGGATTGCTTCGCTCCGCTCGCAATGACGGTTGCCTTTCTCCGCCCCCCGGAGCAAGTCCCCCCGCGATGAGCGCCTCCGTCCATCCCATCCATCCGGGCCGAGCGCCCTCGCTCGATCCGATGATCCAATTGG
>JBEVDE010000161.1:0-2699 GCA_040514175.1 Allosphingosinicella sp.
CCTCACCCTCCCACCGCCCTCCGGGCGGCGGGCCCCTCCCACTCCCCTGCAGGGAGAGGGTTTCGCTCCTGCAATCGCCATGCCAACACCCCCCGAAACTCAAAGGGGTATCGAATGGCCGCACGCTGGGGCCTGTGGGGCGGGCTCGCCGTCTTCATCGTCATGCTTCTGGTCCCCGCTCCGGGCGGCATGTCGCCGGCCGCCTGGCGCACGACCGCGATCATCGTGCTGATGGCCTGCTGGTGGATGACCGAGGCGCTTCCGCTCACCGCCACCGCGCTCGTCCCTTTCCTCGCTTTCCCTTTGCTGGGAATCATGACGGCGAGCGAATCCGCGGCCTCCTATTATTCGCCGATCCTGTTCCTCGTCCTCGGCGGCGCCATCGTCGCCCTCGCGATCGAGCGGACCGGACTCCATCGCCGCCTCGCTCTGGCGATCGTCAGCCGGGGCGGCGGCGGGCCGGCGCAGATGCTGTTCGCCTTCATGGCCGCCACCGCCTTGCTCAGCACCATCGTCTCCAACACCGCCACCACGTTGATCATGATGCCGATCGGCCTCGCCGTGCTCCGCGCCGCGAAGATCGAACCCGGCCACACCCAGGGCTTCGCGGGGGCGCTCGCCATGGGCATCGCCTTCGCCGCGACGATCGGCGGCTTCGGCACCCTGGTCGGCTCGCCGACCAACGCCATCGCCGTCGGGATCATCGAGAAGGCGACCGGCTACAGGATCGATTTCCTCACCTGGGCCCTCTACGGAATCCCGCTCGTCCTCGTCTCGGTGCCTTTGTGCTGGGCGATATTGATGAAGGTCCAGAAGGTCGCCGCGACCGATTTCGATCCCGCCGCCGCCCGCGCCGGAATCGGCGAAACCGGCCCTTGGTCGACCGCCGAGAAGCGCCTCGTCCCGCTCGTCGGCCTGACCGTGGCGGCGTGGATCGCGGTGCCGTTCGTCTCGCTCTATCTGCCCAAGGATTCGCTGACCGACGGCACCATCGCGGTGGTCGCCGCCTTGCTCCTCTTCGTCATCCCCGACGGCACCGGCCGCGCCATCCTCAACTGGGAAGAGGCGAACCGGGCGCCCTGGGGCGTGATCATGATGTTCGGCGGCGGCCTCGCATTGGCCGCGGGGATCGGCGAATCGGGCCTCGCCGACTGGATGGGCGTGGCGCTCCAGCCGCTGCGCACGGTCCATCCGCTGATCGTCGCGGCGGTGCTCGTCGCCATCGTCGTCATCGTCACCGAATTCGCGTCCAACGTGGCGACGGCGAGCGGCGCGATTCCCGTCGTCGCCGGGATCATCGCCGCCACCGGAATCGACCCGATCCTGCTCGCGCTTCCTGCGGCCTTCGCCTCAAGCTGGGGCTTCATGCTCCCTTCCGGCACCGGTCCCAACGCCATCGCCTGGGCGACCGGCCACATCGCCTTGCCGCGGCAGCTCAAGGCCGGTCTCCTGCTCGACCTCGCCGGAGTGCCGCTCATGGTCGGAATCGTGTGGGGGATAGGGGCGGTGCTGGGGTAGTTCGTCGCCCCAGCGAAGGCTGGGGCCCCGGCGGGTGAAGGGCACCCGCGTTTTTCACCCCCTGGGGTCCCAGCCTTCGCTGGGACGACGGTTTCGTCAGGCCCGCGCCGTCACCATCCAGCAGGCGGCCGTGAAACGCGCCATGTCGGCTTCCACCCAGGCGTCGAACGCGTCGTCGACCCGTCGCTCGACCTCGGTTCGAGTCGCGTCGTCGAGGGTAAGAAGCAGATCGCCGACCGGTCCCATTCGCCTGGCGTAGAGGCGAAGATCGTCCACCGGCAGGCTGCACTCGACGTCGACGGGGCGAATTTCCACCGTCGTCCAGCCGCCCTCCGTCAGGATGGCGCGGACGTGATCCGGATCCGCGAAGCCGAACTGGCCCGGTCCGTTTTCCACTCGCGCGGGCAATGGGACGACGTCCGCCGCGGCGCGCTCGGCGGCGGTCATGAAATCGTTTTCGGCCGCGGCGCGCCAGGCGAGGAAGGCCAGCTTGCCGCCCGGGCGGAGGGCGGAGCGGAGGTTGCGGAAGGCCGCGGCCGGATCGGCGAAGAACATCACTCCGAACCGGGAGATCAGGGCGTCGAAGCTCTGCGGCCCGAACCGGTGGGTCTGGGCATCGGCCCGCACGAATTCGGCCGTCGCGAAACGCCCGGCCCGTGCGCGCGCGGCTTCGATCAGCGGGGCCGATATATCGACTCCGAGGCCGGATCCGCCGCGCTCGGCCACGGCGAGGGTAAAGGCGCCGGCGCCGCAGCCGACGTCCAGGATCCGGCGGCCGGCGACGGGCTCGATCGCCTCCAGCAGCGGCGGCGCCAACGGGGCGAGCACCCGGTCGAGCATGTCGCTGAGCTCGGCCCAGCTTCGGCCCGCCTGCGCGTTCCATTTGGCGGATTGCTCGAAATTGGCGGCGTCGGGCCCGGACATCCCCGGATTCCTAGCAGCCCTTCGGTCTCACCGCCATCGCGAGGGGCTAGCGGCGCGGGCGTCTGTTGGGTTAGGGAGCCTCCGGGCAACCGACCTCACCCCCCGGGGCCGCGCTTCAGCGCGGCCGGTGAGCCTGACGAAGGCAGGCTCGGTCTCCACGCAGCGTATGCAGCTGGCCGACAGGAGGCATTTATGCAGGACGAAAACGACATCACCGGCGCGACGCCGCGGCGGCGCCCCAAGGCGAGCGTGCTCGA
>JBEVDE010000171.1:0-4903 GCA_040514175.1 Allosphingosinicella sp.
GCCCGCAGTCCCGCGCGCAAGTTCCTGCTCGACCATGACACGCAGATCGCGACCATCCGCCTCGGCAACGAGATCGCTCCCGGCCGCTACCGGCTGACGATCGATTACAGCGGCTAGATCTACACCCAGGCGGCCGGCCTGTTCGCGCTCGATTACGACAGCGAAGGGGGCAAGAAGCGCGCACTCTTCACCCAGTTCGAGGCGCCCGACGCGCGCCGCTTCTTCCCCGGCTGGGACGAGCCCCAGTTCCGCACCCCCTACAATCTCAACGTCACCGTTCCGGCCGATCAGGACGTGGTCGGCAACATGCCGCAGGCGGGCGTCAGGGCCAATGCCGACGGCACCAAGACCGTCACCTTCCAGACCACCCCGGCGATGTCGAGCTACCTGCTCTTCCTCGCCGTCGGCGAGTTCGACCGGATCACGACGACCTCCGCCAATACCGAGGTGGGAGTCGTCACCAAGCGCGGCGACGGCGAGAAGGGCCGCTGGGCGCTGGAGAGCTCGGCGAAGATCCTTCCCTGGTACAACAAATATTTCGGTACTCCCTATCCCCTGCCCAAGCTCGACAACGTCGCCGGCCCGGGAAGCAGCCAGTTCTTCGGCGCGATGGAGAATTGGGGCGCGATCTTCTCGTTCGAATCGATCCTCCTCGTCGACCCCGCGATCACCACCGAAGCGACCCGTCAGCGCATCTTCGAGGTGGCGGCGCACGAGATGGCGCACCAATGGTTCGGCGATCTCGTCACCATGGCCTGGTGGGACGATCTCTGGCTGAACGAGGGCTTCGCCTCGTGGATGGCGACCAAGGCGACCACCGCCTTGCATCCCGAATGGGATCCCGAGCTCGGCACCGTCTCCGGCCGCGAGGCCGCGATCAATCTCGATTCGGTTTCGAGCACCCACCCGGTCGTCCAGCGCATCAGCACCGTCGAGCAGATCAGCCAGGCCTTCGACGCGATCACCTACCAGAAAGGCGAGGCGGTGATCACCATGCTCGAGGATTATGTCGGCGAGGACGCCTGGCGGCGCGGAGTGCAGGATTATATCCGCACCCACCGGCTCGGAAACACCCAGACCGACGATCTGTGGCGGGCGGTCGAGCGGGCGGCGGGCAAGCCGGTCACCGCCATCGCCCACGATTTCACACTCCAGCCGGGCGTGCCTCTGATCCGGGTCGAGGAGGCGACCTGCCGCGGCGGCAAGACCGCCGTCGCCCTTCGCCAGGCGCAGTTCAGCCGCGACCGCCAGGACCAGGCGGCGAAGGCGTGGCGCGTGCCGGTGATCGCCGCGACGGTGGGCGGCGCCGAGACTCGAACGCTCGTCGAGGGCGGCGCCGGCACGCTCAGCGCCGCCGGCTGCGGTCCCGTCATCGTCAACAGCGGCCAGACCGGCTATTATCGAACCCTCTATGCGCCGGCCCTGCTCGACCGGCTGACCGCCGGCTTCGCCCGGCTGAAGCCGATCGACCAGATCGGCCTGCTCGCCGACAATTGGGGCCTCGGCCTCGCCGGCTACCAGTCGGCCGCCGAGGCGCTCGACATGGTCGACGCGGTTCCGGCCAACGCCAATCCGCAGGTGTGGAGCCGGGCCGCGACGATCCTGAGCTCAGTCCACACGATGTACGAGGCCGATCCGGCCCATCGCGCGATGGTCGCCCGCTACGCTTCGAGGAAGCTGTCGCCGGTGCTCGCCCGGATCGGCTGGGCGCCCAGGGCCGGCGAGGCGCCGACCGTGCCGGTGCTCCGCGCCGACCTGATCAAGACTCTCGGGGAGATGGGCGATCCGGCCATCGTCGGCGAGGCCAATCGCCGCCTCGCGGCGGGCGATACGCTGGCGACCGGCGGCCCGCTGCGAAGCACCATCCTGGCCGTCACCGCCCGCAACGTCGACTCCGCCGGCTGGGAGCGCCTCCGGGCCCAGGCGCGGGCGGAGCGCAGCCCGCTGGTCAAGGCCCAGCTCTACCGGCTGCTCGGAACCGCCGCCGATCCCGCCCTCGCCCAGCGCGCCCTCGACCTCGCCCTGACCGACGAGCCGGGCGCCACCACCAGCGCCGGAATCATCTCTTCGGTGGCGGACGAGCATCCCGACCTCGCCTACGATTTCGCGCTGCGCAACCGCGAGAAGGTCGAGGGGCTGGTCGATATCTCGTCGCGCTCGCGCTACCTCGCCGGCCTCGGCGGCGGCTCCGCCGATCCGGCGATGGTCGCCAAGCTCGAGGAATTCGCGACCCGCTACATGACTCCCCAGTCGCGCGGCCGGGTCGACGTCGCCATCGCCTCGATCCGCGACCGGGTGCGGGTGCGGACGAGCCGGCTTCCGGACATCACGCGGTGGCTCGAGGCTAAGAATTGATCCTCCCCATGCACAGCATGGGGAGGGGGACCATGCGGAGCATGGTGGAGGGGTAGCTGACGAGGCGTCGCCAATTACCCCTCCACCACCCTTCGGGTGGTCCCCCTCCCCACCGCTTCGCGGCGGGGAGGATTTAGGCCACCAGCCTCATCGTCCTTCGATAAACCCACGCCGCCAGAAGCACGAACAGCGCCGTCCCGCCGATCAGTGCGACGCTCTCGAACCCTTCCCCGACCAGCGCCAGCGGCGCGTCCTTGCCCGAGCCGGCCACGATGCCCGCGAAGACCACGCCCCACAGGCTCTCGCCGACGATCAGGCCGGTGGCGGTGAGGACGCCCATGCGCCGGGCGAAGTCGGGCCTGGGCCGCCCGTCGGCCCAGCGGTCGTAATAGAAGCCGATCACCGAGCCGATCACGACCGGCAGGATCGCCGCCATCGGCAGATAGATGCCGATGCCGACGGCGAGCGGCGGCAAGCGGAGGACCTTCGCCCGGCCGAGCGTCTCGTCGAGCAGAATCAGCCCGGCCCCGGTGAGGGCGCCGTAGCCGATCATCGTCCAGTTGAGATCGCCGCCGAGCACGCCCTTGGCGAGCGCCGAGATGAGCGCCGCCTGAGGCGCGGGCAAAGCCTCCGGACCGGCGCCCGGCATGCCCGCGAAGCCCATGCCCTGGTAGAGCAATTGAAGCACCGGCGGCACGACCAGCGAGCCGAAGACCACGCCGAAGACCAGGGCGACCTGCTGCCGCCACGGAGTGGCCCCGACGAGCTGGCCGGTCTTCAGATCCTGGAGGTTGTCGTTGGAGATGGTGGCGATTCCGAAGACGATGCCGGTGACGATCAGCGCATAGGCGACCAAGGCCTCCGACGTTCCCGGCGGAGTGTCGCGCCCGAACAGTCCGACCAGCATCAGCGAGGCGGCGACGACGGAGAGGATACCGATGCCCGAGACCGGGCTGTTCGAGGCTCCGATCAGGCCCGCCATGTAACCGCAGACGGCGGCGATCATCAGTCCGATGACGAGGACGAAGACGAGCGCGCCTGAAATCAGCAGGGCCGCCGAGCTCTCGAGAGGCCCGCCGTCGATCACGCTCCACAGCAGCCAGGCGATCGGGAGCAGAGTGAGGAGCGAGCCGAAGCCGACGATCGCGATCGGCAGGTCGCGCTCCTCGAGCGCGAGCGCCTCGCCGCCGCGCCGGGCCGCGCTCGCCGCCATCGCCGAACGGATCCCGCCGAGCACCGGCCCGGCGAGCTTGTGCAGGGTCCAGACCGCGGCGACCCCGATCACCCCGGCGCCGAAGAAGCGGACATGCTGGGTGAAGATGGCGCCCGCCCACGCCTCGGGACCGCCCGCCATCGGCATCTGCGCGGTCAGGATCGGAAGCAGCACCCACCAGCCGATCGCCAGGCCCAGGAACATCGCCATCCCGACCGAGATTCCGACGAGATGGCCGACGCCCATCAGGGCGAAGGAGAGGCCGCCCGAAATCCCCGTCGCTCCCGGCCCGACCCGGAAATAGGCGGCGGCTTCCGCCACCACCGCCTTGGTCTGGGTGAGGATGGCGAAGCCCGCCGAAACGAGGCTGCTCCAGACGAGGACCGAGAGCCCTTTAGAGCTCTCCTGCGCGCCTTCGTCCGTCCTCGAGCCGACCTGGAGGACCTCGGCCGCGGCCCGGCCTTCCGGGAAGGGCAGCGGACTGTCGACGACCAAAGCGCGCCGCAGCGGCACCGAGAAGAGCACGCCCAATATGCCGCCCAGCATCGTGATCGCGGCCGTGGTCACGAACGGGAAGCCCTGCCACCAGCCGATCATCACCAGTCCGGGCAGGACGAAGATGATCGCCGCCAGGGTCCCCGCCGCCGAGGCGACGGTCTGGACGATATTGTTCTCGAGGATGGTCGAGGAGCTGAACCAGCGCAGCACCGCCATCGAGATGACGGCGGCCGGGATCGAGGTCGCGAAGGTCAGCCCGACCTTGAGGCCGAGATAGACGTTGGCGGCGGTGAAGACGAGGGTGATGATGCCGCCGAGCAGGACGGCGCGGACCGTCAGCTCGCGAATATTGCCTTCAGCCGCCATTCTTCTGTCTCCTCAGCCCGCGCCTTCATCGGGGACCCGCGGCCGGGCGGCAAGGGCCTTGCGACGAGCGAAATCCTCCCGGTCGCCGCAGGCGATGGGGAGGGGAACCATGCGAAGCATGGTGGAGGGGTGACTGGCGAAGCCTCGTCAATTATCTCTCCACCACCCTTCGGGCGGTCCCCCTTCCCATGCGATGCATGGGGAGGATCCTGCTTCACCGTCCTCTGAACAATCCCCCCAGCAAGCCCCTCAGCAGCTGCCCGCCGAGCTTGCCCGCCACCTGGCGGCCGACCGAGCTCGCCGCCGAGCGCGCGGCCGACTGGACCAGCTTGTCGGTGAAGCTCGGCCTGGCCGCCTCGCGGGCCTGCCTGGCGGGCGGCGGGGGGGGGGGGGGGCCGGGCCGGGCCCGCGGCCGTGGGGGGGGGGCCGCCCCGCCGCGCGGGCCCCCCCCCCCCCGCCCCCCCCAGGACG
>JBEVDE010000221.1:0-3651 GCA_040514175.1 Allosphingosinicella sp.
GCGAGGACGTCGCCGGTGCCCGCGCTGGCGAGCCATGCCGACCCCGGCCGGGCGATCGCCGCCCGCCCGTCTGGCGCCGCGACGACCGTATCGGCGCCCTTGTAGACGACCACCGCGCGGGAGGCCCGGGCGCCGGCCCGCGCCTGCTCCACCTTGCTCCCCTGGAGATCGGGGAACAGCCTCGCGAATTCGCCGGCATGCGGGGTGAGGATAGGAGTCCTGGGCGCGCGGTGGAGCCAGTCGCCTCCGGTCTCGGCGATCAGAGTCAGGGCATCGGCGTCGAGCACCGCGGGAATGTCGCTGGTGATGACGAGGTTGAGGATCCCAGCCTCGAGGTCGCCGAGGCCCAGCCCGGGCCCGGCAACCACCGCACCCACCCGGCGATCGTGCAGGGCGTCGAGATCCCCGCTCTGAACGACGGCGCGCGCCGTCCGGCCGAGAAGGTTGTCGGCGTTGAGGCGCACATAGCCGGCACCGGCACGCAAGGCCGCCTCGGCGGCGAGAGCGGAGGCCCCGCCCAGGCGCCCGGAGACGACGGCGACATAGCCCCGGCTGTATTTATGATCGTCCGGCCCCGGCGCCCGCAATTTCGGCCGCTCGATCTCGTGCAGCCCGCTCTCCGCTGCGATGCCTATGTCGGCGACCACGATCCGCCCCATGTGGCGGGCGGCGGGCTGCAGGAGGTGCGACGACTTCAGGGTGGCGAAGGCGATCGTCAGGTCGAAGTCCGGTACCGGCGAGAGGAGGACGCCGTCGTCGGTCGCGACCCCGCTCGGCAGGTCGATCGCCACCCGCACCCGAGCCGCATCGGCCAGGGCGCGGAGGCGTTGGGAAAGAGCGCCGTTGAGCGGCCGGGCAAGCCCGGTGCCGAACAGGGCGTCGACCAGCAGCGGCGCCGGTTCGGCCTCGGCGAGAGGCTCGACGACCCCCGGCCAGGCGGCCCGCGCCGCTTGCGCTTCCGGCGTCTTCGGCTCCGCCGAGGCGGCCACTCGGACCTTCGTGCCTCGCTCCGCGAGATGCCGGGCGACGACATAGCCGTCGCCGCCATTGTTGCCCGGTCCGCACAGGACCAGGGCCGGCATCGGCCCGGCGAAGCGCCAGATCGCCTCGGCCGCGGCCGCCCCGGCCCGCTCCATCAGCTCCGCGGCCGGAGTCCCCGCGGCGATCGCGGCGGCCTCGGCGGAGCGCATTTGCGCGGCGGTCAGGATCGGGCGGCTCATCGGACCCGCGCCGGCAGGCGGTAGCGGTCGGCGCCGATGGCGACCTCGATCAGGCCCGGGCCGACGATCGTCACCGTCGCCGGCTCGGCGCCGTCCGCGGCCGTCACGCCGCGCCCGTCCCGGGTCGCGGCCAGCCGCCGGAAGCCGCCGCTCGGGCTTCGCAGCGTAAAGAGGATTTCGCGGCCGGCCGTCCGCTCGACGACGCACACCCGCTCGAAGTCCGCGGCGCCGTCGACGGCGCACTCGATCCGCTCCTCGACCTTGGTTGCGGGCGGGCCTCCACAGGCGGCGAGGAGAAAGAGGAGAGCGGCGAGGCGCTTCATGCGCCGGCTTCTCGTCCATTGCCGGCGGGCAGGCAAGTCAGCCCCGGGGCCGCAACGCCGCCAGCCGGTCGCGGAAGTCGGCCGAGCCGAACAGGGCGTCGAATTCGCGATCCTGGCCTTCGTCGCGGCGCGTGCCTTCGGCCGCGAGCCGGACCGCCCGCTTCAGCGCCGCGATGCTCTCGCCGCTATTGGCGAGGATGGCGGCGGCGAGCTCGTCGACGGCGGCGCCGGCGTCCGCGGCGAACAGCTCGACCAGCCCGATCCGGGCCGCCTCGGCGCAATCCACGGCGGCGGCTCCGAGCAGGAGCCGGGAGGCCTGCCCCGGCCCGACCAAAGCGACGAGCCGGGCGACATCCTCCTGCGGATAGGAGATTCCGAACTTGGCGGGGGTGATGGCGAAGCGCGCCCCTTCCCCCGCCACCCTTATGTCGCAGGCCATGGCGAGGGCCACTCCGGCGCCGTAGCAGGGGCCCTCGATGGCCGCGACGGTGGCGATGGGAAGGTCGCGAAGCGCTTCCAGGCCGGTCCGCATCAGCTGCCGGAAGGCGCCGGTCGCCTTCGGGTCGGCGGCGAAGGCCTGGAAATCCTCGAGATCGGCCCCCGCGCAAAAGGCCTGTTTCGTCCCCGAGAGGATGAGCAGGCGCGCTCCCGAGCGCGCCGCTTCCCCGCAGCGATGGGCGAGGAGCGCCCAGTCGCGGGTCGGGATGGCGTTGCGGGCGTCGGGCCGGTTGAGGCGGAGGCGGGCGATCGGGCCGTCGAGGCTGAGGTCGAACATCGCTCGATTAAGCGGCACCGGGCGGCTTTGTCGCCAAAAAAAGAGCCGGCCGCCCGGTCGGAGGCGGCCGGCTCCAGAGGAGCCATGGCGCCGGCTCCGTACGCGGCGGAGCGGGACCATGGGCGAATGTCCACCAAGCCCCCTCGGGCCCCGTTTCGACTCGTCGGCCTTCCAGCAGCAAGGATTGTGCCACAACGCAAAGCCGCGGGTTACGATGGTTAAGGGCGCAGAAGGAGCGTCCCGGGCCGGGACTCGCGGGTCACCTGAGGCGGCTGGCGAGCCGCCACCAATGCGCATGCTCCTCCTCGAACCGGCGGCCGGCCGAGTCCCGGTCGGCCTCGTTCCGGAACAAGGCGAAGCAGGTCGCGCCCGATCCCGACATCCGCACCAGGGTGGCCGTGCCGAGCGATTGGAGCGCGTCCAGCACTTCGTCTATTTCGGGCGCGAGCCTGCGCGCGGGCGGCTCGAGATCGTTGCGGCCCGACAGCGGATCGCCGAGCGGCCCCCGGTCGCGGCCGTCCCATTGCTCGAAGACCGCGCGGGTCGACAAGGGCAGTCCGGGATTGACCAGGAGCAGGGGCGCTCCACCCAGCCCGTAATCGGCGAATTCGAGCCGGTCTCCCCGGCCTTCGCCTCGCGCGGTTCGTGAGGCGAGGCAGGCGGGGACGTCGGCGCCGAGCCCGCGGGCGAGCTCGGCCAGCGCGGATTCGGGCAGGCCGAGACCCCACCAGCGGACGAGGAGGCGGAGCGCCGCGGCGGCATCGGCCGAGCCACCCCCGATCCCGGACGCCACCGGCAGGCGCTTGTCGAGCGTCAAGGCAGCGCCCGTCTCGACCCCGCAATGCGCCTTCAGAGTGTGAGCGGCGGCGAGGACGAGATTGTCCCCGCCGGCCAGGCTTGCGGCGAACGGCCCGCCGATTTCGAGGCTGATCCCCTCCCCTTCGGCGACATTGAGCCTGTCGCCATGCTCGGCGAAGGCGAAGGCGGTTTCGATCCGGTGATAGCCGTCCGGCTCCCGCCCGCGGACGTGGAGGGCGAGGTTGAGCTTCGCATAAGCGGTCTCGTTCATCAGGGGGCGGCGAGATCCGGCCGAAGCCCCGCGTCGATCTTGCTGCGCAGCCGGTCGCCGGCCGGCCCCTCGGCCTGGAGGTGCGCCGCCCGCCAGGCTTAGCGCGCCTCGTAGCGGCGGCCGGCGATGTAATAAGCGTCGCCGAGATGCTCGGCGATCGCCGAGTCGGTCGGCTGGCCCTGGGCCGCCCTCTCGAGCAATTCGATCGCCTTGGGCACGTCGCCGCGCACATAATGGGCCCAGCCAAGCGAATCGGTGATCGCC
>JBEVDE010000222.1:0-3785 GCA_040514175.1 Allosphingosinicella sp.
GAATGCGGGAGCAGAATGGCGCCGCTTGGCCACGCGGCCAGTGCCTTGGCCCGCGGTGCGAGCGAGCCTAATACGGCGGCGTCGAGCACCAGCGGGCTGCCGATATCGCTCGCCAGCAAGGCGTCGAGCAGGATTTCCAGCGCCTTGCCGTGCTGCATGCCGCAGCCGATGGTGACCGCCTGAGCCCCTCGCGCCAGCTCCAGCAGCGGCGTGATCGCGCCGGGGGCGAAGCAGCCGTCCGCAGTCTCCTGAAAACCGACCACCATCGCTTCGGGAATGGCGATGCTGAGCTGGACGGACACGCTCGCGGCGGTGGCTATCTGCAGCTTGCCCGCCCCCGCGCGCAGGCCTCCAATCCCCGCCAGCAACGCCGCGCCCGCCACCTCGCGGCTGCCGGCGACCACGAGGAATTGGCCGCGATCGTTTTTGTCGCTTTCTTCGGGATGTTCGGGGAGCGGAAATCGGCGGAGCAGGCTTGGGTCGAGGATTTCGAACTCGCTCATCGCGCGGCGACCATGGCGTCGGGCTCGGACGTGACCGGCGCATCCTCCTCGATCAGCGGCGCGGCGAAATTGTAGCAGACCAATTTGGGCACGCAGTCCTTCTCGTCGTCGGGCTCGAACGCATATTGGAGAAGGCCGCAATTGACGACGTCGCCATCCTTGTCGATCGCCAGGATCTGCGCCTCGTCCAGCTCCTCCAATATGTAGCGGAAGCAAAGCACGACGACCTGGTGGCAGACGATCAGCACCCGGCGGTCGGCGAAGTGGAGGCTGACCGTGTCGAGCGCGCTCCTCAGCCGGAGGATGACGTCGGCCCAGCTCTCGCCGCCGGGCGGGCGGTGGTAGAATTTGCCGAGCAGGGTGCGCTGCTCGGCCTGCTCGGGGAATTTCGAGCGCACGCCGGCGGTGGTCAGCCGGTCCCAGAGGCCGAACTCGCGCTCGCGCAGGCGCTCGTCCTTGACCGGTCCCTTGGCGCCGGGGACGACTCCGGCGGATTCGCAGATCGCCGCGGCGGTCTGCTGCGCCCGGACATAGGGCGAGGTCAGGACAATTTCGGGGCGTTCGGCTTCGGGCAAGGCGGCGAACCAGTGGCCGAGCGCCTCCGCCTGCCGGTGGCCGAGCTCGCTCAGCGGCACGTCGACGTCGCGCACCTGAAGATCGATGACCGGAAGCCCGGCGGCGTCGGCGGCGTCACGGGCGACGTTGCCGGCGCTCTGCCCGTGGCGGACGATCCAGAGCTTGGCGGGCCATCTTTGTCTCATCGCCGGGATGAAAAGCGCGAAGGAGGTGGAAGTTGCCTTTTAATTCCTCCCCGACATTTGTCGGGGAGGGGGACCGCGCGAAGCGCGGTGGAGGGGCTTTCCGAAGTCCGTACGGCCCCTCCACCATGCTTCGCATGGTCCCCCTCCCCTGCGAATGCAGGGGAGGAATTTAGAGCAGGCCTTCGCGTTCCAGCCGCCGTCGCAGATCCTCGGCATCCGTGAACAGGTGCCCGCGCAGGCCCACCGCCTCCGCCCCCTCGACGTTGATCCGGCGGTCGTCGACGAACAAAGCCTCTTCAGGCTTCAGCCCGAAGCGATCGAGAGCCAGGAAGTAGATGGCCGGGTCGGGCTTGAGCAGCTTCACCTCTCCGGAAACGACGATGTCGCGGAAACGGCGGAAGAAGGAATCCTCGCGCGACCGGAAGGGCGGCCAGAAATCGGCGGAGAAATTGGTGATGGCGAAGAGCGGCACGCCGCGCGCGTCCAATTCCCCGACGAGGGCGTGGACTCCCCGAATCGGGTCGGTGATGGTTTCGCCGAATCGGTCGCCCCAGGCCGAGATATGGGCGGCGTAGTCGGGGAATTTCTCGGAAAGCTCGGCCGCGGCCTCGTCGAACGGGCGGCCGCCGTCGAGCGTGTCGTGCCAGCTCCACAGGTCGACATCCTCGATGAAGCGAAGCCGCGCCTCATCCTCGGGCAGCTGGCGGGCGAGGAAGGATTCGGGGTCCCAGCCGTAAAGGACGTTGCCGACGTCGAAGATGACGGAAGTGGGGGAGGCGATCATAGCACGTCGCCCCAGCGCAGGCTGGGGCCCCGGGGGGTGAAGGGCTCGGCGCCCCTATTCGCTGGGATCCCAGCCTTCGCTGGGATGACGGGAGGCGTCAGCCCTGGCGCGCCTTGAAGCGGCGGTTGGTCTTGTTGATGACGTAGGTACGGCCCCGGCGGCGGATCACGCGGCAGTCGCGGTGGCGCGACTTGAGGGACTTCAGGGAATTGCGGATCTTCATGGCCGGGCGACCTGCCTGTTCTGTCTCGGTTTTAAGCTGGAAAAGCGAGGCGCTCCCCTACGGGGCGGGGGCCGCGAAGTCAAGCGGCGGCGGGGAAAGCGACGCGCTTGACGAACTAGTGCATATTGCACTAGAGGCGCCGGCTCCCGTGGTGAGGGTTGCGGTTACTTCGCTGACACCGTCCACCGCAGCCGCCGCTTCCCGGGAAATGTGAGCCGTGCGTGGTGCAGGCACCGGTTACTTCGCACAGGAGGGGTCGCGGGTTCGAATCCCGTCCGTCCTTCGGGGGCGGTAGCTCAGCAGGTTAGAGCGCTTCTTTGTCACCGGGGCCGCCAGGTTTCCCGCACGGCTCACATTTTTCCGCTTGACCGATTAGTGCATAATGCACTAATTGCCGTCCTGCCCGTGGTGAGGGCTTCGGTTACTTCGTTTGCCAATGACAGAAAACCGCAGCCACCAAGTTTCCCGGGCAAATGTGAGCCGTGCGTGGTGCAGGTTTCGGTTACTTCGCTTGGTAAGCCGTGGGTCGCGGGTTCGAATCCCGCCGTCGGGAAACCGGCGTAGCTCAGTGGTTAGAGCAACGACCGTACCGGGATCGCAAGTTTCCCGCACGGCTCTCATTTGCGCGCCGCGGGCAGGTGAAAAGGACCCTGCCATGAGACTGAACATCGCCAATTTCTTTCGGCCGCGCACCTTCGAGGGCGCGCCCGCGGTCGTGCCGAGGACCGATCTCGCCGCGCTGCGGCGGGCGGTGGCCTCGTGCCTGCTCTGGGAGGATCAGTTTTACGAGGACGGCATCGCCATCGGCGACCGCATCGCAGAGCTCGCCGCCAGGGTCGATCCGGCCGCGGTGGCGGCGCTCGCGCTCGAGGCGCGCACCGACATGCGGCTTCGCCACGCGCCCTTGTGGCTGCTCGTCGCACTGATGAAAGCGGACACGGCCGGCAAGGTCGACGTCGCCGGAACGGTGGCGGAAACGGTGCGCCGCGCCGACGAGATGGGCGAGCTCATCGCCCTCTACTGGAAGGACGGGCGGCGCCCGCTTCCGGCGGCGATGAAGCGCGGGCTCGCCAGGGCCTTCGCCAAGTTCGACGCTTACCAGCTCGCCAAATATGACCGGAAGACGGCGGTGACGTTGAAGGACGTCCTTCGCCTGACCCACCCGAAGCCGGCCGACGAGGCTCAGGCGGCGATGTGGAAGCAGGTCGTCGACGGCTCGCTCGAGCCTCCGGACACATGGGAGGTGGCGCTTTCGGGCGGGGCCGACAAGAAGGAGACGTTCGAGCGGCTGCTCCGCGAGAACCGGCTCGGCTATCTCGCCTTGCTCCGCAACCTTCGCAACATGTCGGAGAGCGGGGTCGACCCGGATCTGGTGACGGCCGCGATCCTGGCGCGCAAGGGAGCGCATAACGTGCTTCCCTTCCGCTACGTTGCGGCGGCGCGGGCCGCGCCCCAGTTCGAGCCGGCGCTCGACGAGGCGCTGTCGGCGGCGGTCGAGGCGATGCCGGTGCTGC
>JBEVDE010000264.1:0-10314 GCA_040514175.1 Allosphingosinicella sp.
ATGAAGAAGCTCTCGGCCGCGCCCGCCGCCACTTCCGCGGTGCTAAGCTGCTGGGTGAGCAGGTCGGCGAGCTCGGCATAGCTGAGCCCGGTGCGGTCGGTGAACACGGCGACCCGCTGCAGGTCGGGGAGCGCGGCGACGTCGCGCAGGCCGTAGCGCGCGGCCAAGCTTGGCTGGGTCGCATCGGGCGTGACGAGAAGCGCCGCCTGGTCGGGCGAAAGGCCGAGAGTCTCCGCCGCGAGCTCGGCCGCGGTCACCGTCGACGTCGCCGGCGCCGGGACCAGGAACGCCGCGTAGCCGGCGGCGAGCGAGGTGCCGGCGGCGGTGAAATATTCCCGCAGCTCCGCCAGCGGCAGATTGTACGGCAGGTTCGACGGGAAGACCGCGATCGCGACATCCCGGTAGACGGAGGTCGACCCCGTGATCGCCTCCACGCGAGTCGCGACGACATCCTCGGAGATACGCAGAAAAGGAACCAACTCCTCCGTATTCGCGCAGGTCAGCTTGCGCGTGAAGAGGTCGGGCCGCCGCTCGCGCAGCGAATAGCCGGGGGGGATGGTGTTCGGCCCGGTGATGTAGGTGTCGATCACACCCATCACGTCGAGGAAATAGGCGGCGGGGCCGAGGACCGACTGGCAATGCGCGCAGGCGCAATAGTTCAAGCCACCGAACATTTCCTGGTAGCTTGGGAAATCGGTGAAATAGTCTTCGGTCGCCGCCGGCAAATTGTCCGAACGGAGCGCTCGGGCATAAGGCGAGGCGATGCGGCCGCGCACGGTCTCGACCAGATTGTGGATGCCGTTGCGGCGGCGCAGCGCCCGGCCGTGCACCTCGCGCAGCCGCTCGGGAGCGACACCGTCATCGGCGAAGTTCGCGACGAACCTGCTCTCGGGCATTGCCGCGACCTGGCAGGCCGACAACAGCCCGCGACGCTCGAGCGACTCGACGAGCGCGACGTCGGCTTCGGCCTGCGCCCGCTTCGGATCCCGCCGAGCGCGCGTTTCCTCCTCTTCGTCGGCCGGGATACAATCCGGCGAGCCGAGATGCGCCAGCAGCTCGGGGTCGCTGACCAGACGCAGCAGTCTCTGCCAGCTCCTCAGCCGGTCCTTTGGCACCTTCTGATTTTTCAGTTTCCCGTCAAGTACTTGCGATTCGTCGAGCAAGTCGCATTCCAGGAAGGAAGCGGCATCATTTTTCAGCAGGAAGCCATGAAGGTCCAATATCAGCCTCCCCCCAACCCGCTCGCTGTTCAGCGAGTTATCCGCATCTGTAATTGATCCGTGTATCGAGTCGCACGTCATACATAAACGGATTCAAAATGCGAAAAAACGAAATCTTGAACCGTTTCTGGTCTTATCATGGCGGCGCGGCAAAACTAGAGAGCTATACGGGAATCTTCGTCGCTCTTTTACTTAATTCGCGGGAGTAATGGCCGTTATCTTGAGGTACGAGACACCTCGAGAAGGGATGGAAATGCGTCATTGCTCACTTTGCAGACACCGAGGCCGCCAACTTAGCTCCGGACATGGAGGTACTTTTGATCAACGCACTCACATCGTGATTTTTCAAGCGGACGGTCCGGATCGAGCGAACGGTGCGAGGAACTCTCCCCGCCGGCGGCTTGAGCGCGGCGACCCCGCAAAAATGCGCCCAGGCTGCCCGGCGTATCGCTGCCGATGTCGAATGCGGACCCCCCGGACGCCACGGTCGCCGCAGCGGCGCCGCTGCTCCCGCCGGGCGTCCGATCGGGATCGTAGGTGTTGTTCGTCCTTCGACGTAAAGATCGCCTTGTCCGGACACAGGAGCTTTAGCTTTTCCTTTTCTCCTGAAGGCAGCTTGCGTCCTGAGCCTTTTGCAGCGGGACTAAGCAGTTCACGCGTCCCTGGATGCAGGAGGTAGTGTTGGTGAGCTCGCTTAGGCGGCTTCTGACTGCTGCCGTTTTGGGCTGACGCCATCCGTCGCCGTGGTCGCGCAGGATCGCGAAGGTCAACGAGAACGGCGGCCACTGCAAGCTCTCCGAAGCCCAATGATAATTGGGGAATGGCCCAGCCTTGGATGGGCGCGCGCGCATGTTTGAATTGACCAAATCCTGATCCCGCCACAAGGCGCCCCGCCTAGCCACCGCCGGACGGGTTGTTGTTTGAGAGGCTAGATGGGCGCCGTCGGACTGCGAGATTGGTGGCCCCGCGCGAGCAGGGATCCGCTCTGGAGCGCCAGGCGGACCGCTATGCAGCAGACCTTCTCATGCCGGCCTATCTGAAGGAGTTTTCGACCAGCCGGTTGGCGAACTCGCTGCGGTTCGCGGACCTGAGTCGATGGCCGTGCATCATCGTCTGCCATGGGCCCGAAGGCCGCCGTTGGTTCCGGCGCAGTGCCGATGTTCCGACACGCTGGTTTCCGCAGAACGATCTGGACTCCGAGTCGTCCGCCATGGACGTGCTGTACGGCCGGGCCGGGAGGTCAGCGCCCAGCTTGATCGGCGCCGATGCAGGGTTCGATCGCTGGAACGCTGACAGGTTCGATCTTCGGGAGCAGAGCGTGAAGGGACATGGAGATGAGGTTTTGAGCCTGCTTACGCTGACTGATGCAGACATGCTGGAGTAGGGGGGGCGGGAAGTCCCATGGGCGATAAGGCGCCGTAGCCTACCGAGCGCGTTATCGTATCCAGCCTCACTTTGATCCCAGTGGCGACGTGACGGCCCACTTCATAAGTGTCCTCGCGGGAGCACGGGAAACGATGGTGAGCCCTGCTGGGTTCGAACCAGCGACCTACTGATTAAAAGTCAGTTGCTCTACCGACTGAGCTAAGGGCCCCAACGGACAATTCCCCTAGGAGCGGGCCGGTGGCGGGTCAACTCAGGCGAAGATGTCGGCGAGCTTTTCGGTCCGCGGTCCGTCCTTCCAGTCGCGCAGGTCGACGTAGAGCGACGACTGGATCACGCCCCACACCACCGAGGTGATCGTCTGGACGAGGGCGCTGCCGAGGATGAGGGCGACGGACATGTTCTGGAAGTCGGACGAGCCGTTCAGGTCGCCGAACAGGGCGACGACGCCGATCGAGAACATCCAGTACAGGACGAGAATGACGAGGTTGAGGCCGAAGATCCGCCAGCGCGCGCCTTTGGTCAGATAGCGGCTCCGGCCCAGCGCCTCGACCGGCCCGAGCCGTTCCTCGACGAGGGCGGGCGCCGCGACCGACCACATCACATAGAGGATGATCCCGGGGACGAGCAGGAAGACCAGCCCGAGCATGATGCCCAGCGCGCCGAGGAGGCCGACCAGGAACAGGGGCAAAGCGACCGACAGGCCGGCCATGGCGGATTCGCCGAAGCTCGCCTTGCGGCCCTCGCTATGGGCCACCGTCGCCCGCACCAGCGCGCCCTGGGTGATCATGGCCAGGAGGACCGAGATCACCACCCAGAAGAGGCCGACCGCGATCGTTCCCGCCGTTCCGAGAAGGGTTATCGTCTCGGCGGTGAGCAATTGGCCGCGAAGCGCGAAATTGATCGCCAGCGAGGGCAGGGTGCCGAACAGGAAGGCCACGCCGAAGGTCGCGAGCGGATTGCTGCCGATCGTGCTGAAGGCGCGGCTGAAGACCCGCCCGACCGACATGGTGCGATCGCCGTCCTGCTCGGCCATGGTCGCCATTTCTATTCCCCCCGATATTCGCCCGCGCCAAATCTGGCCGCGCGCCGCGAGGCTGTCCAGCGCATTTTGCCGTTGCGCGGCGGCCCGCTTCGGCTAATTCTTTTTGCATCGCACCCTCCCCGGTGCGCGGGAGCGGTGAGATAGCGGGCAAAGCTGAGGACGGGGCGGGCGCCGCCGACGGGCTGGCGGCGGCGCATGAGGCGCTGAAGGCCGATCCGTCGATCCAGTTCAGCCTGCAGCCCGCGCCGCCGCCGCCGCAGGCGCCGCAATGGCTTCGCGATTTCTTCAAATGGCTGGGCGAGGCGCTGGAGCCGGTCGGGCGGTTCTTCGACTGGGTTTCGAGCTTCATGCCCGACGCGCCTTATGCGCGGATCCTGTTGTGGACCGTGCTCGCCGCGGCCGCGCTGGGCTTCGCGATCATGGTCTACCGGCGGATCCGGGACGGCGAGTGGCGGCTGCCGCGGCGGCGCCGGCCGGCGGGGATCCCGGTCGACGCCGAGGACGAGGCCTGGGCGCCCGAAGCCGCACCGGCGCGCTCCTGGCTTCGCGAGGCGGACGCGCTTGCGGCGCAGGGCCTCTACGCCGAGGCGGTCCACCACCTGCTGGTCCGCTCGATCGAGGATATCGGCCGGCGCCGGCCGAGGCTGGTCCGGCCGGCCCTGACCAGCCGCGAGCTCGCCGCGGCGGAGGCTTTGCCGCCGCCGGCGCGAAGCCTGTTCTCGCGGATCGCCGCGCTCGTCGAGCACAGCCTGTTCGGCGGCCGGCCGGTGGCGGCGGCCGACTGGACCGCCGCCCGGGCCGCTTATGCGGATCTGGTCACGCCCGGGACCTGGCGGGGATGAGCGACCTCGCCATCGGCCCGCCCGCCCGCTCCGAAGGGACCTTCCGGCCGGCGACGATCATGCTGGTCGTCGCGATCGGAATCATCGCCTTCGCCGGAATGCTGATCCTCGGCGCCTATGCGCCCGATCTTCGCTCCGGCCGGAACGGCGGCAGCCACGCCCTGTCCAATGCGGCGACCGGGTTCAGCGGCATCGTCCAGCTGGCCCGGGCGACCGGGCGCAATCCGCGAATCCAGCGCAGCGAGCTGTTCCTCGACACCGAGGATCTCGTCGTCCTCACGCCGGAAAACGGAGCGACGCCGATGGGCGAGATCCTGGCCAGGCGATCGACCAAGCCGACCCTGGTCGTCCTTCCCAAGTGGCAGACGGTCGCCGATCCCCGCCGCACGGGCTGGGTCCGGGCGCGGGGCCTGAGGCCCTCCTGGGATCCGGAAAAGACCCTTGCCCCGGCCAATCCGCTCAGGGTGCAGCGCCATCGCAGCGGCGGCGCCCGGCTCGAGACCGTGCCCGAGCACGCCCCGCCGGAGATGCGATTCCTCGCGCCCGGACCGCTCCAGACCGCGAGCGGCCCGGGCCTGAAGCCGATCGTGACCGATTCCTCCGGCCGCGTCGTGCTCGCCCAGTTCGGAAGCCGGCCTCTCTATCTGCTCACCGACCCGGACCTCCTTTCCAACCGGGGAATGTCCGACCGGGGACAGGCGGGGGCGGCTCTGGCGATGCTCGACTTCCTCAACGCGACCGGGGCCAAGTCGGTCGTGTTCGACGTCACCCTGAACGGCCTCGGCCAGACGAGGAGCCCGTTGCGGCTCATGTTCGATCCCCCGTTCCTGGCGGCGACCCTGGCGATCGCGGCGGCCCTGCTGCTCGCCGGCCTCCAGGCGATCTCGCGCTTCGGCCCGCCGCGGCGGCCCGAGCGGGCGATCGCCTTCGGCAAGGCGGCCCTCATCGACAACAGCGCCGCCCTCGTCCGCCAGGCGCGGCGGGAGGCGGGGCTGGGCGGCCGCTATGCCGAGTTGATCAGGGACAAAGCGGTGGCCGTGTTCGCCGTCCCGGCCCGGCTTCGCGATGGCGCGATCGCCGACTATCTCGACAAGCTCGACGGACGCCCGAGCTTCTCGGCGCTTGCCTCGGCGGCGGCGGAGGCGCGCAGCCGGGAAGAGTTGCTCGCAGCGGCCCAGGCCCTGCATCGATGGCAGAAACAGGAGAAAAAAGGGTGAGCGCAGCGCAAGTTCAGCAACTGGCGGCGACGATCCGCGGCGAGGTGGCGAAAGCGGTGGTCGGCCAGGAGGCGACGGTCGACCTGATGCTCGTCGCCCTGTTCGCCGGCGGCCATATCCTTCTCGAAGGCCCGCCGGGCACGGCCAAGACCCTGATCGCGCACAGCTTCGCGCGCGCCGTCGGGCTCGATTTCGGCCGCATCCAGTTCACCCCGGATTTGATGCCGGGCGACATCATCGGCGCCAATCTGTTCAACTTCCAGACCTCGACCTTCACTTTGACGAGGGGGCCGATCTTCACCGAATTGCTCCTCGCCGACGAGATCAACCGGACCCCGCCCAAGACCCAGGCGGCGCTCCTCGAAGCGATGCAGGAGCGGACCGTGACGATCGACGGCGAGAGCCTGCCGCTCTCCGAGCGGTTCATGGTGGTCGCGACCCAGAATCCGATCGAGCAGCAGGGCGTCTATCCGCTTCCCGAGGCGCAGCTCGACCGCTTCCTGTTCAAGCAGACGGTCGATTACCCCTCCGCGGAAGAAGAGAGGCGGATCATCGCCACCCACGGCGCCCGCCAGGCGGTGATGGAGCCCGAGCAATGGGGAGTCGCGCGCGTGACCGACTCGGCCGCGATCGGCGCCGCTTTGGCGACGGTCGGCGAGGTCAGGCTGGTCGACGAGGTGATCGACTATATCGCCGCCCTGATCCGGGGCACGCGCGACGTCGCCGACCTCGAGACCGGCGCAAGCCCGCGCGCCGGGGCGATGCTCGCCGGCGCGGCCCGCGCCCGCGCCGCGCTCGACGGCCGCGACTTCGTCATCCCCGACGACGTCAAGTCGCTGGCGCCGGCCTTGCTCCGCCACCGCCTGATCCTGTCGCCCGCCGCGGAGATCAACGGCCGGGTCGTCGAGGACGTCGTCACCGACATCATCGAGACGATCGAGGCGCCGCGTTGATCTATCCGACCCGCCTTGCGGTGCTGGCCGCGGCGGCCGGAGTTCCGTTCACCCTGGTCGTCGCCGCGGCGGCGCCGGAGCGATGGTATGCCGGCCTGGCCTGGCCGGTGGCCGTGCTCCTGCTCACGTTGGCCGACGCCTTCACCGCCGTCCGTCACGGCGAGGCGAAGCTCGAAGCTCCGGCCTTCGCCTATGTCGGAGCGACGGTCGAGGCGGTGGTGACCGTCAGTCTCAAAGGCGGCACGCCTCCCGGCGAGGCCGAGGTCGCGCTCGCCGCCAACGGGCTCATCGGGCTCGAGGACGACGGACGGCTCCGCATCGCCCTGGAAGAGGGCAGGGGCGCGGCGCCGGCGCCGCTCACCATGGCCCGGCGCGGCGCCGGCCGGCTCGAGCGGCTGTGGCTGCGCTGGCGCGGCCCGCTCGGCTTCGCCTGGCAGCACAGGCGGATCGAGCTCGACAAAGCGATCCTCATCCTGCCCGACGTCCGGCCGGTGCAGGAGCGCGGGGCGAAGGTGTTCCAGCGCCACGCGCTGCAGGGCCTGATCGCCCAGATCAACCGCGGCGACGGCACCGATTTCGACGCGCTCGTCGAATATCGCTCGGGCATGGACCGGCGGGCGATCGACTGGAAGCAGTCGGCCCGGCACCGCAAGCTCCACGCCAAGGAATTCCGGAGCGAGCGCAACAACCAGATCGTCTTCGCGATCGACGGCGGCCGGCAGATGTCGGAGCCGGTGGCCGGGCTTCCCCGAGTCGACCGGGCCGTCTCGGCGATGCTTCTCACCGGCTGGATCGCGCTCAAGCTCGGCGACCGGGTCGCCCTCCACGCCTTCGATTCGAGGCCCCGCATCGCCAGCGGGCTGATCTCGGGCTCGGCCGCCTTTCCGGAGCTCCAGCGCCTCGCCGCGAGCATCGACTATAGCGGCGAAGAGACCAACTATACCTTCGCCCTCACGACTTTGGCGACCCGCCTGACCCGCCGCTCGATGATCGTCCTGTTCACCGAATTCACCGACCTCACCTCGGCCGACTTCATGGTCCGCGCCGCCAAGCGCATGGTCGAGACCCACCTCCTGCTCGTCGTCGTGCTTCGCGACGAGGAGCTGGAGACGATCGCCGACTCGATTCCGGAGCGGCCCGCCGACGTCACCCGGGCGGTGACCGCCGCCGCCCTCATCCGCGACCGCCGGCTCGTTCTCACCCGGCTTCAGCATCTCGGGGTCCATGTCATCGAGAGCGAATATGACCGGGTCGAAGACCGGCTCGTCGCCGGCTATATCGACCTCAAGCGAAGGAATTTGCTGTGAGCGGCCAGGCCTCGGCGATCGTCGAATCGCGCACGGTGGTGGTCAACGCCAGCCGTTTCCGGGCCGCGCACGAAGCCGATTGGGAGCGGCTCGAGCAGCTCGTCACCCGGATGGAGAAGAAGTCGATCGCCGCCCTCTCCGACGACGACATCCTCGCTCTGCCCCTGCTCTACCGGACGACCCTGTCATCGCTCGCCGTCGCCCGCGACACGTCGCTCGACCGGAGCCTGATCGTCTATCTGGAGCAGCTCTCGACCCGCGCCTATTTCCAGATCTACGGGGTCCAGACCTCGGTCTGGCGCCAGCTTGGCCATTTCTTCGCCCGAGGCTGGCCCGAGGCGGTGCAGGGCCTGTGGCGCGAGACTTTGATCTGCGTCCTGCTCACTCTCGCCAGCGCGATCGTCGCCTTCCTTCTGGTGCGCGGCGATCCGAGCTGGTTCTTCGGGATCATTCCGGAATCGCTCGCCAACGGCCGCGACCCTTCGGCCAGCGCGGAGTCGCTGCGAGGCACCCTCTACGAGCGCCACGACGACATGCTCGCGACCTTCGCGACCTATCTGTTCACCCATAACAGCCAGATCGCGATCTTCGCCTTCGCGCTCGGCTTCGCCTTCGCGGTGCCGACCATCCTCCTCATCCTCTACAACGGGCTGATGCTCGGCGCCTTCTTCGCCGTCTTCGCCGCGCACGGGCTGAGCTTCAACCTCGGCGGCTGGCTGGCGATTCACGGCACGACGGAATTGTTCGCGATCAACATCGCCGGCGCGGCCGGGATGAGAATCGGCATGGCGATCGCCTTCCCCGGCCGGGACACGAGGACCGAATCCGCCGTCCGCGCCGGCCGCTCGGCCGCCCTCGCCATGGCCGGGACGGTGGTCATGCTGGCGGTGGCCGGCCTGCTCGAGGGGATCGGCCGGCAGACGGTGACCGACGACTTTTCCCGCTATGCGATCGGCGCGGCGATGCTCGCCGGCTGGCTGGCCTATTTCTACATGCCGAGGAGGCGATTCGGTGTTGTGTAGCCGGCTATCTTCCCCTCTCCCGCGAACAGCGGGCGAGGAGAATTAGAATGGCCCGGTCCGCCACCCCCCGCTCGATGCGGCGCAGCTTCGTCACGCCGGAAGGAGTCGACCTTCAGCTCGAGCTCGGCTCGGCCGGCAACCGGGCGGCGGCCTTCCTGCTCGATGCGCTGATGATCATCACCCTGCTCATCCTCATGACCCTCGGCCTCTTCTTCCTGTCGATGGCCTCGAAGGCGGAGTGGATCTCGATCCTGTGGCTGCTCGGCTTCTTCGTCCTGCGCAACGGCTGGTTTTCCCTGTTCGAGATGGGCGGGCGCGGCGCGACTCCCGGCAAGAGGCTGATGGGCCTTCGCGTCGTCGCCCGCGACGGCGCCCGGCTCACCGGCGGCGCGGTGATCGCCCGCAACGCGATGCGCGAGATCGAGGTGTTCCTGCCTCTGTCCTTCCTCGCCCAGCAGACGGCGAAGGGCACGGCCGACGCTTTCCTCGTGCTCTTCGCTCTGGTCTGGAGCGGGATCTTCCTCTTCTTCCCGCTCTTCAACCGCGACCGGCTCCGCATCGGCGACCTCATCGCCGGCACCTGGGTGGTGCGGACGGTCGGCGCGGCGCTTGGCGCCGACCTCGTCCACGGCGTCGAGCGTCCGCGCCGAACGTTCACCGAGGCCGCGCTCAACCTCTACGGTGTCTATGAGCTCCAGACGCTCGAGGACGTGCTCCGCGGCGATCGCGACGACGCCGTCGCCACGGTCGCCCGGATCATCCGCGACAAGGCCGGGATCGACGAATGGGGGAACGATCGCGAGTTCCTGTCGGATTATTACGCCGCCCTGTGCGCCCGGCTCGAAAGCGGCCTGATGGTCGGCCGGCGCCGCGAGAACAAGTTCGAGCAGGCGCTGGGACGGCGCTGATCCCCCCTTCCTGCAAGGGAGGGGCCGGGGGTGGGTCCGCCGAAGGCGGCCGAAACGCCGACGCTGCAAAAGTCTCGCTACGCTCGCCTACCCACCCCTAACCCCTCCCTTGCTGGGAGGGGAGGCCTCGGGCTTTCTCCAGCCGATACCATAGCTGCCTCACCGTCGCACCGCCGATCGCGTCGCGCCAGGCCGGCGCGACCTCGGCCAAAGGCTCGAGCACGAAGCGGCGGCGGCGGACTTCGGGATGGGGGATGATGAGCCCGTCGCCGCCCCAGGCGCCCCCCGACCACAGAATGATGTCGAGATCGAGCACGCGCGGCCCCCAGCGGCGGGCGCCGCGGCGGCCGCGGCCGCGCACCCCCCCCCTGCGCGCGGCGCCGCGGGGCGGGGGGGGGGGGGCGCGCGCGCCGGGGG
>JBEVDE010000356.1:0-5961 GCA_040514175.1 Allosphingosinicella sp.
CCCAGTCGGGAACCGTCAACAACGGCACGACCATGGACCTGATGTTCCTGTCGGGGACGCCGACCGCGGTCGCGCAATTCTATTACGATAATAGCGGCTATGTGCGCTCGGTGACCGGGACCCGGAGCCGGGCATCGACGACCGACGGCAACGGCACCTACACGGCGGCGAGCACGGTGCCGGGGAGCTTCATCTGCCATCTCGGCCAGAAGACGCTGGGAAGCTCGATCAAAGCGCAGAGCTGCGGCGAGGTGATCTCGGTCGACGGCAACCGCTCGACCGGGGCGATGACCGGCGGCAATTACGTGATCGTCCGCAACACCCAGAGCGGCGCCGGCACCATCCGCACTTCCGGCACCGGCACCCTCATCTGCTTCGAAGGGGACAGCGGCGGGCCGGTCTTCGCCAACACCATCGCTTATGGCGTGACGTCCGCCTGCCTGTGGGCGAACAACGCGACCTCGAGCCCGGCCGATGGAACCGCACTCTATCTCATGTATACTAGCGTCGACTATTTTTCCTCGATCGGAGTGTCGATCCTTGTCCAGTAAGAGCTTGAAAATGCTGGGGCTGCCGATGGCGGCAGCCCTGGCGGCGTGCAGCAGCGCGCATCCGGACGGAGGCAATGAGGTGGCCAATGCCAGCGTCCCCGGCGAAGCCGCTTCCCTCCCGGCTCCGGCCGGGCCGGGGGCCGAGGGAAAGCCGCCGCGGATCGCCGAATGGAAGCGCAGCGGCGCAAGCCTGCTTTCCCGGCGTTCGGGCAGGCTCGCCATCGCCGGAGGCTGCCTGGTGCTGACCGGAGAGGGAGGATCGGCGACCCTGCCGATCTTCCCCGCCGGCGCGGCAACCTGGTCCGGAGGCGCGCTTAGCTACAAAGCGAAGAGCTACGCCCTTGGGGACGGGATCGACCTGTCCGGCGGCGCCGTTTCCGCCGAGGAGGCGGCCCGGCGCGCGATCGCCGTCCCCGCCGGCTGTCCTGTGGACGCTCTCTTCCTCGTCAACTGAGCGTGAAGAGATTTTCCAAAAACGGCTAGCAGCCCAGGATATTACATGATAATCGACTAATATCGTGAAACCCCGGATGTTGGCAAAGCTTGCCAACATCCGCTATGTTGACGGTATGGCGACGATGAACATTTCGCTTCCGGACAGCCTCAAGAGCTTCGTCGACGAACAGGTCGCGGATCGCGGCTACAGCACCAGCAGTGAATTTGTGCGCGAGTTGATCCGCAGGGAGCAGGACCGCCAGCATTTGCGCAAGCTGCTGCTGGACGGCGCGGCGTCGCCGCCGGCGGGTCCTGCGGATGACGCGTGGTTCGAGGATTTGCGCCAACATGCGAGGACGCACGCGAAAAAGTGACCAAGCCGGTCATACGCTTGGAATCGGCGCAAGCGGACGAGCGGGAGGTCACTGCCCACTATGCGCGCGAGGCAGGGCTCGATCTCGCCCTCCGGTTCGCGGAGGCGCTTAAGGATGCATACTGCTCGATTGGCAATCGCCCGGCCATCGGCTCGCCTCGATACGGCGATATTCTGAGCATTGAGAATCTGCGCAGCCGCGCAGTGAGACGCTTCCCTTATCTCGTTTTCTACGTCGAGCACGAAGATCACGTCGACATCTGGCGCATCCTTCATGCGCAACGCGACATTGCCGCATGGTTGCGGGGTGCCAATTTCGACTGTTTCCGCTAATCGGCTGCCAGGCGAGGTATCGTATGGCGGAAATCTTCTCTAATTCGTTCGACATCATCCCCCATATCGTCGCGCTCGTAATCGCCTACCTGCTCGCGCTTCCAGTCGGCTGGAACCGCGAGAAAGAGGAAAGAAGCGCCGGCCTGCGCACCTTTCCCCTGGTCGCGGTGGCGGCCTGCGGCTTCGTCCAGGCGGCGGAGGGGCTGACCGCCGGCCATCCCGAGGCGATGGCCCGGATCGTCGAGGGTATCATCACCGGCATGGGCTTCATCGGCGGCGGCGCGATCCTTCGCCTGAAGGACAGCGTCAAGGGCACGGCGACCGCCGCAAGCCTCTGGACGACGGGGGCGATGGGCACGGCGGTGGGCCTGGGCAGTTACGACGTCGCTTTGGTGCTGTCGCTGATCACGCTCTTGACCTTGTGGGTGCTCTCGCCGCTCAAGACCGAGCTGGTCCAAGAGCCGGAGGGGATGGAGGCTCGCCCGGGGGAGGCCGAAGCCGGGGCGAGCGACCGGGACGGGTCATGAGCCGCGACCAGACATCGCTCGAGCCGCTCGTGCTGAGCGGCGCCCGGCTCGAGGAGCAGGGGCGTTTCGACGAAGCCGCGCAAGCCTATGATTCCGCTCTCGCCCTCGATCCCGGCAGCCCGGCGGCGGTCGACGGCCGCGCCCGGGTCGCCCTTCGGCGCAACGAACCGGACGCCGTCGACCATTGCCGCCGCGCCGTCGCCGCCCGGGGCGACGATCCGGAGCTTCAGCTGCAGATGATCCTGAGCGTCGCGGTCGAGCTTGGCGAGGACGCCATTCCCCTGCTCCACGACTTCGTGCTTCGCCATCCGCAGGTGACGGCCGCGCAGGAGCGCCTGGCGGAGATGCGCGCCGAGGCCGGCCATGGCGAGGCCTTTGCCGACGCTTATGCGGCGGCGCTTCGCCAGCGCCCAAGGGACAGGGCGCTTCACCTTTCCTACGGCATGAGCCTGGCCCGGGCGGGGCATTCGCGGCGGGCGCTGGAATCGGTCGAGGCGGCGCGCGCCCTGCTCGGCGACGATCGCGACCTCCTGCTCCTGGAAGCATTCGTCGCGAACCACGAGGGGCTCACCGACCGCGCCGGAGCGCTGCTCGAACGGCTCGACGACCTTCCCGACGCCCAGCTCGCCCGAGGCCAGCATTATCTCCGGACGGGCCGGCCCGAGGAGGCGAAAGGGGTGCTTGAGGCGGGGGTCCGGGCGGCCCCGGCGAACCTCATGGCCTGGGCGGTGCTGGCGGTGGCGTGGCGGCTTTGCGGGGACGAAAAATTCGTCTGGCTGTGCCAGCAGCCGGGCTTCTACAGCCATTGCGACCTCGGGCTGAGCGCGGCGGATCTGGCCGCCCTCGCCGACGTCCTTCGAGGGCTGCACAACGCGCGCTTCCATCCGGTCGGCCAGTCGCTTCGGGGCGGCACCCAGACCCGCGGCGCCCTTCTCGCCCGGCCCGAGCCGGAGATCGCCCGGCTCGGCCAGGCGCTCGGCGAAGCCGTCCGCGCCCATATCGCCAGGCTGCCGCCGGCGGACCCGCGCCATCCCCTGCTTCGCCACCGCAATTCGCCTTTATCCTTCGGCGGCAGCTGGTCGGTGAGGCTCGCCGACGGCGGGTTCCACGTCGCCCATGTCCATCCCGGCGGGGTGATCAGCTCGGCCTGCTACATCGCGCTGCCGGCGAAGCTCGGCGGGGAGGACGCGCAGGAGGGCTGGCTCGAGGTCGGCCGCCCCCCGCCCGAGCTGGGCGTCGACCTGGAGCCGCTCGCGGCGATCGAGCCCCGGCCCGGCCGGCTGGTGCTCTTTCCAAGCTACGTCTTCCACGGCACCCGCCCCTTCCGCGCGGGCGAGCGGCTGTCGGTGGCCTTCGACGTGGTCGCCGGGGGGTGAGGGCCGTGGTTGGGAGGAGCGAAGCGAAAACGCAATGGGCGGCAGCGTGCGCGGCGACCTCCGTTGCTCATGAGCGGGTCCGCCGCGGCCAATGTACGGGGATAACTGGGAATTTGTAATTGGGGCTGTCAGCAGGACAACGGAGTGCCCAGATAATTCCAGGCAACCTTTGCACCAGGTATGCGGCGAGAAAGAAAAGGGTAGGTTCACTCACAGCTTCGCTCCAGTGCCCGTTAGGGTCTCTATCTTGAAAATAGCACCCGATTCGCAGATCGCTTTTGAACTCTTCGCACCCATCGATACCCGGTTTGAATCGGCGAGAAGGGCGTCCGCTGACGGACGGGCTCTACGATCCGGTTCTCGGTTTACGATGACCGCTGTGGCAGTATGGATTCCAGCATCGGAGACCGACGGTTGTAGCGAGAGCCCCTTTGCAACATCACCGACAGGCGCCGGGCGCTTGTGGTACGGCTGTCTTCAGCCATTCCCCGCTTGCCCCAGAGCCCCGCCGCGCCTATATGGCCTTCACCTTCCTCGACATCGTTAGACGTTGAGGCTGGTCCCGGGGACGGGGCCGGCGCCGGAGGATATTGGCTTACGGAGCGCGTGTGGCGGATCTTGACGAAGTGACCAAGCTGATCGAGCCGGCGGCGCAGGCCGAGGGGCTCAGCCTCGTGCGGGTCAAGATGATCGGCGGGACTTCGGATCCGACGCTCCAGGTGATGGCGGAGCGGCCCGACACGCGGCAGCTCACCCTCGAGGATTGCGCCCGGCTTTCGCGGCGGTTGTCGGAGATTCTCGACGAGGCGGAGGCCGCGGGCCGCGATCCGATCCCGCATGCCTACCGGCTCGAGGTGAGCTCGCCCGGGATCGACCGGCCGCTGACCCGACTGAAGGATTATGACGACTGGACGGGGCACGAGGCGCGGATCGTGCTCGCCGAGAAGCTCGACGGCCGCAAGGTGTTCGCCGGAGCGCTTTCCGGAACTGAAGGAGACAATGTGCTGGTCGACGTGCAGGGGCTCGGGCCCACCGGACTGCCGTTCGCGGCGATCCAGTCGGCCAAGCTCGTCATGACCGACAAGCTCATCAAGGCGACCGCTCCGCTCAGCGCGGAAGGCGCCGACGAAATCGAACCGATCGAAGAAGAAACAGAGGAAGACTGAACATGGCCACCACCGCCCCGGGCGCTCCCGGCGCCGTTTCCGCCAACAAGGCCGAATTGCTCGCCATCGCCGATGCGGTCGCGCGCGAGAAGCTGATCGACAAGGCGATCGTCATCGAGGCGATGGAGGATGCGATCCAGCGCGCCGCCCGCGCCCGCTACGGCGCCGAGAACGACATCCGCGCCAAGCTCGACGCGACCTCGGGCGACCTCCGCCTGTGGCGGGTGGTCGAGGTGGTCGAGGCGGTCGACGATTATTTCAAGCAGGTCAGCCTCGACGACGCCCAGAAGCTCCAGCCGGGCGCGGTCGTCGGCGACTATATCGTCGACCCGCTGCCGCCGATCGAGTTCGGCCGGATCGCCGCCCAGGCCGCCAAGCAGGTCATCTTCCAGAAGGTCCGCGACGCCGAGCGCGAGCGCCAATATGAGGAATTCAAGGAGCGCGCCGGCGAGATCATCACCGGAGTCGTCAAGCGCGTCGAGTTCGGCCACGTCGTCGTCGACCTCGGCCGGGCCGAAGGCGTCATCCGCCGCGACCAGCAGATCCCGCGCGAGGTCGTCCGCGTCGGCGACCGGGTGCGCTCGCTGATCCTCTCCGTGCGCCGCGAGAACCGGGGACCGCAGATCTTCCTGTCGCGGGCTCATCCCGACTTCATGAAGAAGCTATTCGCCCAGGAAGTCCCCGAGATTTACGACGGCATCATCGAGATCAAGGCGGCCGCGCGCGACCCGGGCAGCCGGGCCAAGATCGGCGTGATCAGCTACGACAGCTCGATCGATCCGGTCGGCGCCTGCGTCGGAATGAAGGGCTCGAGGGTCCAGGCCGTCGTCCAGGAGCTCCAGGGCGAGAAGATCGACATCATCCCCTGGTCCGAGGACCTCGCCACATTCGTCGTCAACGGCCTCCAGCCGGCGACGGTCAGCCGGGTCGTCATCGACGAGGAGGAGAGCCGGATCGAGGTGGTTGTGCCCGACGACCAGCTCAGCCTGGCGATCGGCCGGCGCGGGCAGAATGTGAGGCTCGCCTCGCAGCTGACCGGATCGGCGATCGACATCATGACCGAGGCCGACGCCAGCGAGAAGCGCCAGCGCGAGTTCATCGAGCGCTCCGAGCTGTTCCAGAAGGAGCTCGACGTCGACGAGACGCTCGCCCAGCTGCTCGTCGCCGAGGGCTTCGGAGCGCTCGAGGAGGTCGCCTATG
>JBEVDE010000433.1:0-2750 GCA_040514175.1 Allosphingosinicella sp.
AGCCGGATGGTGATCTGCGGCGACCCGCTTCAGGTCGATTTGCCGCAGCCGGGCAATTCCGGCCTCGCCGACGCGGTCGCGAAGGTCGAGGGCATCCCCAAGATCGCCACCATCCGCTTCGGCGCCGGCGACGTCGTCCGCCATCCCCTGGTCGGGAAGATCGTCGAGGCCTACGAGGGGAAGGCGCAGTGATTGCTTCAATAAACGGGGACAGCATACATTTTCCACGCCGCGGCCGCCCGCTCGGCCGGAAAATGTATGCTGTCCCCGTTTTCTCGCGGAAAATGTATGCTGTCCCCGTTTTCGGGGCGGAGCGATGATCGTCGTTGAAGCCGACGTCTCCGGGGAGTGGGACAGTAGCACCGACTGGGCTGAGCTCGCCGAGGCGGCGGTCCGCTCGGCCGTCGCCCAGAGCGGAGTGCCGGACCTGCTGTCGGGCGGGCTTTCCGCGGAAGTCTCGGTGCGGTTCACCGGCGACGACGAGGTCCGGTCGCTGAACGCCGACTGGCGCGGCAAGGACAAGGCGACCAACGTCCTCTCCTTCCCGATGGTGGAGCCCGGGGCGCTCGCCGCCCTCGCCTGCGGCGAGGAAGGCGAGGCTTTGCTCGGCGACATCGTTCTCGCCCACGGCGTCTGCGCCGCGGAGGCGGCGGCCAAAGGCCTCGCAACCTGCACCCACGCCGCCCATCTGGTGGTCCACGGCGCCCTCCATCTGCTAGGCTACGACCATGAGCGCGGCGACGAGGATGCCGAGACGATGGAAGCGGCCGAGCGGCGCTCGCTGGCGACGCTCGGAATCGCCGATCCCTATGAGATCCACCACTGATGGCTGAGCAGTCGGACGGCAATGGCGAACGCAGCATCTGGCGCGGCATCAGGACCCTGCTGTTCGGCGACGACAGCGAGGCGACCCTGCGCGAGGAGATCGAGGAAGCGATCGAGAGCCACGAGGGCGAGGCGCCGATCGTCGGCGACCTCTCGCCGATCGAGCGGCAGATGCTCCGGAATTTGCTCCACTTCGGCGAGAGCACGGTCGCCGACATCGCGGTGCCGCGCGGCGACATCATCGCCGTCCCCTCCACGATCACTTTCGCCGGCCTGGTCGCCGCCTTCGCCGAGGCCGGGCACAGCCGCCTTCCGGTCTATGAGGAGAGCCTCGATAGCGTCGTCGGAATGGCCCATATCAAGGACGTCTTCACCGTCGAGGTCTCGGGCGCGGAGCCGCCGAACGACATCATGGGGCTGTTGCGCAAGCCGCTCTACGTGCCGGAATCGATGGGCGTGCTCGACCTCCTCGCACGGATGCGCGCCGAGCGCGTCCATCTCGCCATCGTCGTCGACGAGTTCGGCGGCACCGAGGGGCTGGTGACGATCGAGGACGTGGTCGAGGAGATCGTCGGCGAGATCGAGGACGAGCATGACGAGGAAGTGCCCGGAATGCTGATCGCGCTCGAGGACGGCATCTGGGACGCCGACGCCCGCGCCGAGCTGGAGGACGTCGCCGAGACGATCGACGCGAGGCTGGGAGCGGTCGAGGAGGATGTCGACACTCTGGGCGGCCTGGCGACGGTGCTCGCCGGCCGGGTGCCTCAGACGGGCGAGATCGTCGAGCATCCGTCCGGCTGGCGGCTGGAGGTGACCGAAAGCGACACCCGCCGGGTCACGCGCCTGAGGCTTCACGCGCCGGAAGAGGGTGCGCTGAGCGAATAGCGCGCGGTTTTGTCCAGAGGTTCGAGCGACCGTCCTGCCCGGCCGCAGGCCAATCATTTTTCAACGCAAAGACGCAAAGACGCAACGAATCCCAGGCGGGTCTCCTCCACCTTGCGATTTCTATTGGTGATCAGCCGGCTGCGCCGGCGAAGGACAATCGCACCGGCTTCTTCAGCGGCAAGGTATCGTTGCGTCTTTGCGTCTTTGCGTTAAAAAATGAAAGGCAAGGCGTTGGGGGCTGAGCGCCTTCCCCTGACCATGTCCGGCGGCCGTTTCCGAGGAGCAATTGCGCGCGCTGCGCGGGGGTGCTGTAAGCGGTCATGGCTTACGAACATATCCGTCTCGAGCAGAGCGCCGCCGGCGTCGCGACGATCACCATCGCCCGGCCTGACAGGCTCAACGCCCTGTCCGGGCAGACCGTCGACGAATTGCGCGCGGCGGTCGAGGAAGCGGGGAGCTCCGGCGCCCGCTGCCTGCTCCTGACCGGGGAGGGCAGGGGCTTTTCGAGCGGCGCCGACCTCGCCGCGGGCGGCGGGCCGCCCGACGACGTCGGAGCGTCGCTGGAGAAGCATTTCAACCCGCTCGTCGAGGCGCTCTTCGCTTTGCCCATCCCGGTGGTGGCGGCGGTGAACGGGCCCTGCGCCGGAGCCGGCTGCTCGCTCGCCCTCGCCGCCGACATCGTCATCGCCGCGCGCTCGGCTTACTTTCTCCAGGCCTTCGTCAACATCGGGCTGATCCCCGACGCCGGCGCGACCTGGCTTCTGCCGAGGCTGGCAGGGCGGGCGCGGGCGATGGAGATGATGATGCTCGGCGAGCGCATAGCGGCCGAGCGGGCGCTAGAATGGGGGCTGATCGCCCGGGTCGTCGAGGACGACGCTTTGCCCTCGGAAGCGGCGGCGCTGGCCACCCGGCTGGCGCAGGGGCCGACGGTGGCGCTCGCCCTGATCCGCGGGCTGGCCCGGAAGTCGGGCCATGCGACCCTGAGCGAGGCGCTGGCGGCGGAGCGGGTCGCGCAGCGGAAGGCGGGAGAGACGGCGGAC
>JBEVDE010000468.1:0-3764 GCA_040514175.1 Allosphingosinicella sp.
GCCGGCCTCGCCGCCCGGATCGCCGTCGCCGGGACGCCGGGCGCGGCCCACGCCCTCGCACGGTTTGGACCCGGCTCGATCTGCCCCGTCAACGGCGAGCCCGAGGCCCTCGCCCCCCTCCCGCTCGCCGCCCTCCGGGTCGAGGCCCCCGTCCTCGCCGCCGCCCGCCGCCTCGGCCTCGAGACGATCGGCGACCTTCTCCCGCTTCCGCGCGGCCCGCTGCAGCGCCGCTTCGGCAAGACCCTGCTCGCCCGCCTCGACCAGGCGCTCGGCCGCTCCGGCGAGCCGATCGAGCCGGTGGTTCCGGAGGAGCCGCCGTCCGCCGTGCTGCGCTTCGCCGAGCCGATCGCCACCGCCGAGGCGATCGCGGGGGCGCTCGGCCTGCTGATGGAGCGCCTGATCGCCACGCTCGGGGAAGCCGGCCTGGCGGCGCGGACCCTCGATTTGCTCTGCGACCGGGTCGACGGGCGGGTCGAGCGGATCGCCATCGGCACCGCCCGGGCGACCCGCGACGGCGCCCATCTGCTTCGCCTGCTGGCGATGAAGATCGAGCGGATCGAGCCCGGCTTCGGCCTGGATTCGATGCGCCTCGTCGCCGGCCGGGTCGAGCCGCTCGCCCCCGAGCAGCTTTCCGGCGACAGGCCCGAAGCCGATCTCGCCTTGCTCGTCGACCGTCTCGCCGGCCGCCTCGGCTCCCGCCGCCTCTACCGCGCCACCGCCGTCGAGAGCGACGTGCCCGAGCGAAGCGTCGCCCGCACCGGCCCGCTCGATCCCGCTTCGCTTTGGCCGAAATGGCCTCGCCCGGTCCGCCTGCTGGCGCCGCCCGAACGGGTCGAGAATGTCGTCGCCTTGCTCCCCGATCTTCCGCCCCGCCGCTTCACCTGGCGCGGCCGCGCCTATCGGGTCGCCCGCGCCGACGGCCCCGAGCGGATCCACGGCGAATGGTGGAAGCGCACCGCCGAGGCGGAAGGCGTTCGCGACTATTTCCAGGTCGAGGACGAGGAGGGGGCGAGGTTCTGGCTCTACCGCCGGGGGGACGGCGTCGATGCCCGGACGGGGGATTTGAGCTGGTATCTGCACGGGGTGTTCGGATGAGAAAAAAAGCGATCCCGTGTGCAACTCGTCCAACTCGTCCACTTCGGGGGAAAATTCCTCCCCCGGATTTCCGGGGGAGGGGGACCGCGCGAAGCGCGGTGGAGGGGTTCTTCAAGCGCCCGAAGAGCCCCTCCACCAGGCTTCGCCTGGTCCCCCTCCCCGGCGAATGCCGGGGAGGATTTTAAGCCATGTATATCGAGCTCCAGGCGCTGACCCATTTCTCCTTCCTGCGCGGGGTCTCGAGCGCGGAGGAGATGTTCGCGGCGGCCGCCCTGCTCGGTTATCCGGCGCTGGGCATCGCCGACCGCAACAGCGTCGGCGGCCTCGTCAAGGCGCTGAGGGCGGCCGACGAAACGGGCGTCCGACTCATCCCCGGCTGCCGGCTCGACCTGATGGACGGCACCGGCCTTCTCGTCTGGCCCGAGGACCGCTCCGGCTGGTCGCGCCTCACCCGCCTGCTCACCGCCGGCAAGAGCCGGATCGACCGCGCCAAAGGCGAGAAGGGGCAATGCTTCCTCCACTGGGAGGACGTCGCCGCCTGGAACGAAGGGCTGGTCGCGGCCTTGGTGCCGGACGAAGCCGATGACGCAACGGCAACCGCGCTCGCCCAGATGCGCGACGTCTTCGGGGACCGCGCCCATCTCGCCCTCAGCCATCGCCGCCGCCCCGGCGATTCGGCCCGGCTCCACGCCCTCGAGGCGCTTGCGAAAAGGCACGGCGTGCGGGCCCTCGCCACCGGCGACGCGCTCTACGATTCGCCCGACAAGAGGATGCTCCAGGACGTCGTCACCGCGATCCGCCACAAATGCACGATCGACGATCTCGGCTTCCGCCGCGAGCGCTTCGCCGACCGTCACCTCAAGAGCCCGGAGGAGATGGAGCGGCGCTTCCGGGACCATCCCGACGCGGTCCGCGCCTCGGCCGATATCGCCGGGCGCTGCACCTTCTCGCTTCGCGAGCTGAGCTACCAATATCCCGACGAGATCGTGATGACCGGCCGCACGCCGCAGGAGGCGCTGGAGCGGCTGACCCGGGCCGCTCTGGCCTCGAAATTTCCGGAAGGCCCGCCGAAGAGCCATGTCGACCTGCTCGAGAAGGAGCTGGGGCTGGTCGAGAAGCTCGCCTACGCGCCCTATTTCCTGACCGTCAATTCGGTCGTCCAGTTCGCCCGCAGCCAGGAGATACTCTGCCAGGGGCGCGGCTCGGCGGCCAATTCGATGATCTGCTTCCTGCTCGGCATCACCTCCATCGATCCGGTCAAGCACACCCTCCTTTTCGAACGATTCATCTCCGAAAGCCGCAACGAGCCGCCCGACATCGACGTCGATTTCGAGCATGAGCGGCGCGAGGAAGTGATCCAGTGGATCTACGACCATTACGGCCACGGCCACGCGGCGCTGACCGCCGTGGTCAGCCGCTACCGCACCCGCGGCGCGGTGCGCGAGGTCGGCAAGGCCCTCGGCCTGCCCGAGGATCTCACCGCCATGCTCTCGGGCCAGGTCTGGGGCTGGTCGGAGGAGGGCGTGCCCGAGCGCCATGTCGAGGAATTGGGCCTCGACCTCAATGACCCCCGCCTCGCCCTGACCCTCGAGCTCACCCGCCGGCTGGTGGGCACGCCGCGGCACCTTTCGCAGCATCCCGGCGGCTTCGTCCTCACCCGCGACCGGCTGGACGATCTCGTCCCGATCGAGCCGGCGGCGATGGTCGACCGGCGCGTGATCGAATGGGAGAAGGACGATCTCGAGGAATTGAAGATCATGAAGCTGGACGTGCTCGGCCTCGGCATGCTCGGCTGCATGCGCCGCGCCTTCGATCTCCTGCGCGCGCACAAGGGGATCGACATGAACCTGTGGTCGGACGTCCTCCAGGAGGACGATCCCACGGTCTTCGCGATGATCCAGAAGGCCGACACGATCGGCACCTTCCAGATCGAGAGCCGGGCCCAGATGTCGATGCTCCCGAGGATGAAGCCGAAGGAATTTTACGACATCGTCATCCAGGTCGCGATCGTCCGGCCGGGGCCGATCCAGGGCGACATGGTCCATCCCTATCTGCGCCGCCGCGAGGGCAAGGAGAAGGTCGAATTCCCGTCCCCCGAATTGAAGGCCGTGCTCGGCAAGACCCTCGGAGTTCCGCTCTTCCAGGAGCAGGCGATGAACGTCGCCATCGTCGGCGCCGGCTTCTCGCCCTCCGACGCCGACCGCCTTCGCCGCCAGATGGCGACGTTCAAGACGACCGGCGGAGTCAGCCGCTTCCAGGACCAGATGATCGAGGGCATGGTCGCGCGCGGCTACGAGCGCGATTTCGCCGAGCGCACCTTCCGCCAGATCGAGGGCTTCGGAAGCTACGGCTTTCCCGAAAGCCACGCCGCCAGCTTCGCCAAGATCGCCTACGCGTCGAGCTGGATGAAATGCCACCATCCCGACGTCTTCTGCGCCGCCATCCTCAACGCCCAGCCGATGGGCTTCTACCAGCCCGCCCAATTGGTGAGGGACGCCCAGAACCACGGCGTCGAGGTCCGCCCGGTGTGCATCAACCGCAGCCGGTGGGACGTGAGGATGGAGGGAGAAAAATCCTCCCCTGCATTTGCAGGGGAGGGGGACCATGCGAAGCATGGTGGAGGGGCCAGCGGCCCTAGAACCCCTCCACCGTCCTTCGGACGGTCCCCC
>JBEVDE010000047.1:0-4676 GCA_040514175.1 Allosphingosinicella sp.
CCAATGGGAAGGTCGAATAAATGGCAGCGAAAGCGTTGAGCTTCGACGTTGGCGATTACGTTGTTTACCCCAAGCACGGCGTGGGCCGGGTGATCGAATTGCAGAGCACGGACATCGCCGGCATGCAGCTCGAACTCTATGTGCTGAGGTTCGAGAAGGAAAAGATGACGCTTCGCGTTCCGACCAACAAGGCGGAGAGCGTCGGCATGCGCAAGCTCTCGTCCGACAAGACGATGCAGGAGGCGCTCGCCACCCTCAAGGGCAAGCCCAAGGTGAAGCGCACCATGTGGTCGCGCCGCGCCCAGGAATATGAGGCGAAGATCAACTCGGGCGACCTCGTGTCGATCGCCGAGGTGACCCGCGACCTGTTCCGCGCCGACGACCAGCCCGAGCAGAGCTATTCGGAGCGGCAGATCTTCGAGGCCGCCTCGAGCCGGCTCGCCCGCGAGCTGGCCGCGATGGAGCAGGTCGACGAGCCGACGGCCCTGGTGAAGATCCTCGAGATCCTCAACAAGGCGGCGGCCATCTACCATCGGGAGAACGCGGCGGTGTAAGCCTGCGCCCCCCTCCCTGAAAGGGAGGGGCTGGGGGGTGGGTCCGCCGAAGGCGGCCGAAACTCCGACGCCGTAGAAGTCTCGCTACGCTCGCCTACCCACCCCGGACCCCTCCCGTCCCGGGAGGGGGATGCCGGAGGGGGCGACCAAAAGGCGGTCCGGAAACGGGCCGCCTTTTTTGTTGCGCCGCCAAGCCGCCGTGTGTATTATGGTCATAACACAGCTTGGGAGGTCGATATGCGTGGAGCGATGATTCTGGTGCCGCTGCTGGCGTTGGGCGCCTGCGGGATTGGCGGCGGCCACGACAAAAGCGGCGCGAGCGGCCAGGCCGGCCGCCGCGACTTCCAGGTCGGGGCCTTCGACCGGGTCGAGCTGGCCGGATCCCACAACGTCATCGTCACCGTCGGCGGCGCTCCGTCCGCTTATGCGGAGGGCGACACAGGCCTGCTCGAGCGGCTCGAGGTCAGCGTCGATAACGGCGTGCTGAGGATCGGCCAGAAGAAGGGCAAATGGTCGTTCGGCCGGAGCAAGGAGCATGGCGCGGTCACCGTCCATGTCAGCGCGCCTTCGCTGAGGGGCGCGGAAGTGGCCGGCTCGGGCGACATGCGGATCGACAAGGTCCAGGGCGACGAATTCGCCGCCGCGATCGCGGGCTCGGGCGAGCTGCAGGTCGCCTCGCTGACCGCCAAGGCCACCCGCTTCTCGATCGCCGGCTCGGGCGGAGTCAGCGCTTCCGGCGCCGCGGAGACGGCCGACTTCTCGATCGCCGGATCGGGCGACGTGCACGCCGGCGGGCTTCAGGTGAAGCGCGCCAAGGTGTCGATCGCGGGTTCCGGCAACGTCGAGACCAAAGCCACCGAGACGGCCGACGTGTCGATCATGGGCTCGGGCGACGCCATCGTCAGCGGCGGCGCCAAGTGCAGCGTCAACAAGATGGGCTCGGGCGACGTGCGCTGCGGCTAGTGCCGTCATTGCGGCGAAAGCCGGAATCCAGGAACACGGACGCTCGAGGCTATCCGCCGCCGGCGGTGTTCATGGATCCCGGATCAAGTCCGGGATGACGCAGCGACGGGCGGCGGTTATCGAGCGTTAACCATTTTCCGGCAGGGTCCCGGCCATGACCAGGATCCTGCCCCTCGCCCTCCTCGCTCTCGCCGCCGCCGCGCCCGCCGGGGCGGCCGAGCGAACCTATTCCGTCACCGATTTCGACCGCCTCCAGGTGGACGGGCCCTATCGCGTGACGCTGACCACCGGCGGCGGCACCTCGGCCCGCGCCGAAGGCTCGCCCGAGGCGCTCGAACGGGTCTCGATCGATGTCCAGGGCGGCACCTTGCGGGTGCGCCGCAACCGCTCCTCCTGGGGCGGCTATCCGGGCGAGAATATCGGCCCGGTCACGATCGCCCTCACCACCCGCGACCTGCGCAACGCCGCTCTGGTCGGCTCGGGCAGCCTCGACATCGACCGGGCGAGGGGCCTTCGGGTCGACCTGTCCGTCTCGGGCAGCGGCCGGCTGAACGTGGCCTCGGTCGAAGCCGACAACCTCGTCGTCGGACTGCTCGGCGGCGGCCGGATCGGCCTGGCCGGCCGGACCAAGCAGCTCCGCGCGACGGTGCAGGGCAGCGGCGACCTCGCCGCGTCCGGATTGAACGCGGACGACGCCCAGATCGTCTCGGACACGGCCGGCAACGTCGCGGTCGCGGTCGCCAAGACGGCCAAAGTGACCGCCATCGGGCCGGGCGACGTCGAGATAATCGGCAGCCCGAGCTGCACGGTGGAGGCGAAGGGTTCGGGCCAAGTGCTCTGCGGCCCGCCGCGCTAGGGGATTTGGATCCTCCCCGCGATTTCGCGGGGAGGGGGACCGCGCGAAGCGCGGTGGAGGGGTTCTTCGGACTGGGCAAAGGCCCCCTCCACCAGGCTACGCCTGGTCCCCCTCCCCTGCAAAGGCAGGGGAGGATTTGAAAGTCAGATCAGAGCCAGAGCCGCCAGCTTCGCGGTCAGCGCGGGGGGCAGCTCGGCCAGCCCGGTTTCATCGCCCTCGAGGTCGGCCGGAGCGTCGGCCGGGTCGAGGTATCGCCAGCCCTGGTGCGCGCGCCGGGCGGTCGCCCGGACCGGCACCAGCTTCGAATCGAGGCTGATGATCGCCCGCCCGTCGAACTCGCGAAGCGCGATGCCCAGGATCGCCTGGCGCGCCAGCATGCGGTGCTTGACGATCCAGAAGACCGAGCCGCCGATCAGCTCGTCCGCGCGGGTCGGGCGGAAGCGGGTGACGAGCGGGACGATCCCGTCCGTCTCGCGCAAGGCCTGCCGCCGGGCGAACGTCTCGATGCTGGCGCACCCGAACGCGACCTTGCTGATGTTGAGCGGCATCGGAAAATTGCATAATTGGATAAAGGCTTGGGGCAATAGCTTTTTCCCCTCCCTGCGCGCCGGGCGGGGGCTATCCCGCGATCCCCGACGCCGAGGCGAGCCCGAGGAAGACCAGGAAGCCCATCGAATCGGTGACCATCGTCACGAAGACGGACGAAGCCACCGCCGGGTCGGCCCCGGCCCGCTCCAGAGCGAGCGGCACGAACACGCCGGCGAAACCGGCGATGATGATGTTGGCGAGCATCGCCGCCGCGATGACTCCGCCCAGCGCCGGATTGGCGAAAAAGAGGGCGACCCCGATTCCGATCACCGCCGCCACGGTGAGGCCGTTGAGGCAGGCGACCTGGATCTCGCGAAGAATCGCGCGCCAGGTGTTGGACTGGGTGAGCTGGTTGGTGGCGAGCGCGCGCACCGTAACCGCCAGGGTCTGGGTGCCGGCATTGCCGCCCACGCCGGCGACGATCGGCATCAGGGCGGCGAGCGCCACCATCCTCGAAATCGTGCCCTCGAACAGGCCGATGATGGTGGCGGCGACGAGGGCGGTGCCGAGATTGGCGATCAGCCAGCGCACGCGGCTCGAGTAGCTTTCGAGCAGAGGCTGGTTGATGTCGCCTTCGCCGGCGCCGGAGAGGAGGAGGACGTCCTCGGACGCTTCCTCCTGGATGATGTGGACGATGTCGTCGACGGTGATCATCCCGACCAGCCGGCCCGACTGGTCGATGACGGCGGCCGAGATGAGCGCATATTTCTGGAAGCGAAGCGCCACTTCCTCCTGGTCCATGTCGACCGGGATCAGAGTCTGCTCGCGCTTCATGACGTCGGCGACGGCGACGTGGCGGTGGGTCCTGAGGATCCAGCTCAAGAGGCAGGTGCCCACCGGATGGTGGCGCTCGTCGACGACGAACACCTCCCAGAAATCGGTGGTGAGATCGTCGCCGGCGCGCAGATAGTCGATCACCTGGCCGATCGTCCAATGCTCGGGCACCGCGATCAGGTCGCGCTGCATCAGCCGGCCGGCCGATTCCTCGGGGAAGGCGAGGGCCTCCTCGATCGCGGCGCGATCGTCGGGGTCGAGCTCGCGCAGGACGGCGCGCTGCTCGTCCTCCTCGAGATCCTCGATCATGGCGACGGCGTCGTCCGTCTCCATCTCGCCGGCGAGGTCGGCGACCTGGCGCGGATCGAGCGCCTCGACCAGCTCCTCGCGGACATGCTCGTTCATCTCGGCGAGCACGTCGCCGTCGAGCATGTCCGCGATGGCCGCGGCGAGCGCCCGGCGGTCGCCGCTGTCGACCAGCTCGAACAGGTCGGCGAGGTCGGCGGGGTGGAGCGGCTCGACCAGGGCGCGGGCGCCGTCGGCGTCGCCCGCCTCGACCCGGTCCATCACCTCGCTGACATATTCGGGCTTGAGCCGGTCGTCCTCGTCGAGACGGCCGGCCCGGGTGCCGGGCGGTGCGCCGGGCAGATCGATTTCGCTCTCGCTCATCCGCCCCTCTTTCGCCGCATTGGTGTCGCCGTGCCGCTTCCTAGGCCGGGGCGGCCGGACTGTCGAGCGGGGGTGGCGCGCGAGAAGCGGGCGGCGTATGCCGAACTCAACCCGTCATCCCGGCGAAAGCCGGGATGACGATCACGTAACGGAGACATTGAATGGCCGACGAGCTCAACACCCTGGTCCTCAACCTCGACAGCGGCGGCGACGTCGTCATCAAGCTTCGGCCCGATCTCGCGCCGGGGCATGTCGCCCGGATCAAGGAGCTG
>JBEVDE010000075.1:0-12856 GCA_040514175.1 Allosphingosinicella sp.
GGACGACGCCGCCCCGCTCTACCGGGTGCGGGTCGAGAACGTCTCCGGTCAGCCGCGGCGAATCGTTTTCCTCGACCGGCCCAAGGACGAATATGTTCGCCCCCGCGCCGGCCACACCGTCGAGCTTCTGCGCTGGGACCAGCTCCTTCCCAACCGCCAGAAGACGGCCGACGCCGTCGGCGCTTTCCTCACCGTGGCGAGCGGCTATGTCGACGATGCGATCACCGTCTCGTCCAACGTCAGCGCCGCCTGGATAGCTTGGCTCAACGGCCTTCCCGCCGCCACGCTCAGCAGCGCCGACGACCCGCTCGAGCAGCGCTATTTCTACCTTCGCGTCTGGACCGGTGGCGGCGCGGGCGCCCAGCCCGACATCCCGTTCGCGACCGCCGATCTTCCCGGCACCGGACTGTCGCTCGCTTTCTCGGCGGGCGCCTTCCCCGGCGATCATTGGGTAATCGCCGCGCGTCCCAACGCCCCCGCCCGGGTGCTCCCCTGGGAGCTGATGCTTGGAACTCCGGCCCATGGCCCGCGCCGCCATGTGGTTCCGCTCGCTTATGTCGATCTCGACGCGATGACGGTGACCGACTGCCGCCGCCGCTTCCGCCCGCTCTACAAGATCGGCGGCTGCTGCACCGTCACCGTCGGCGACGGCGTGTCGAGCTGGGGCGACGTCTCCACCATCGAGGCGGCGATCGCCCGGCTTCCGGCCTCGGGCGGCGAGATTTGCGTCGGTCCCGGGACCTATCGGGAGAATATCGTCCTCACCGGGCGCGAGAACATCCGGATCACCGGCTGCAGGGACCGCACGCGCTGGATCGCCGCCGATCCGGCCCGGGCTCTGCTCGACCTGCGGGGCTGCAACGGCATCTCGATCAAGGCCCTGCGCATGGAAGGGGCGCAGCTCCAGTGCATCGTCGCCACGCCCCAGCCCGGCGCCGGCAACGCCGCCGAGCAGCCGTGCCGCCGCCTCGCCTTCGAGGAACTTTTCCTGGCCGCGCCGTCGGGCAGCGCCGTCGTCGCGCACCGGGTCCAGGATCTGCGCATGCGGCTGTGCCGGGTCGAAGCCGGGCCCTTCCCCGCCGGGCCGCCGCCCGCCGCCACCTCGGGCCTCGCCGCCGTCTATGTCCAGGGCGAGGACCTCGTGATCGAGCGCAACGAAATCGTCGGACCGTCCGCGGCGGCGCTGCCGAGCCAGCGGCCGCTGGGCGGAATCCATATCGGCGGCAACAGCCGCGACATCCTCCTGATCCGCAACGTGATCGAGACCGGCAACGGCAACGGCATCACGCTCGGATCGGTGCGCATGATCAGCGTTCCCGCCGCCGCCTGGGCGGCCGCGCCGCAAGCCGCGCTTCACAAGGCGGTGTTCGATGATATCGGCTACGCGAACCCGTTCGTCGTCGTCATCGACCCTGCCGGCTGCATCAACATAGGCTGGATAGATCCGGCGCCGCGGCCGCCCGGCAACGGCGTGGTCGTCGTGCCCGTGTCGGACGGCCTGGTCAGCAACGTCCGGATCGAGAAGAACGCCATAAGCGACATGGGCGGCTCGGGAATCGCGACCTTTCCCATGTTCCTCGTCCTGGCCTCGGGCGAGGCGGCCGAGGACGCGGTCGCGGTCGAGGCGGTCCACATCCTCGACAACAGCATCACCGGCTGCATGATGCTCGAGGCTCCGGCCATTCCGCCGATCCAATATCTCTTCACCGGCTTCGGCGGAGTCGCGTTGTCGGTGGCCCACGACGTCACGGTCCGCGACAACCAGATTTCGGATCTCAGCCCGGGGCGCAACGCCGCCTCCTGCGGAATCTTCGTCGGCTATGGCGAGGATTTGCGGATCGAGCGCAACCGGATCGAGAATACCGGCACGGGGCGCCCGGCCAATGCCGACTCGATTCCCGCGGGCGGGGTCTTCGTCCGGCTGTGCCTCGGCGGCCTCTCGACCTTCGGCGCGGGCGGGGCGGAAACCCGGCGCCGCGATCGGCCGGCCCTGCTCGTCCAGGACAATATCGTCCACGCCCCCTACGGCCGGGCCCTGAAGGCCTTCGCCTGCGGGCCGGTGATGGTGACGGACAACCGGCTGACCGGCTCCAACCCCAGCCTGTTCTTCACCAATCCGTTGCTGGCGCTCATCCTGCTTCTGCTCGGCGGCTCGTCGGTACAGGCCATCCTCACCGATCCGACCTCGGAGCTGAAGGTCGACAACCTCACCTTCCTGTCGGTCATGATCGACATCCTGGGCGGGGATGCCGTCCAGATCGTCAATCTCGGCGTGGCGGAGGAGGTGCTGGCTTTCTGGGTCGCCTCGCGCGGCCTCGCCGGTGCGACGCGGCCGAGCCAGTGGCTCCAGGAGGGCCGGGACGCCACCGGCAGGCTCGACCGGGGGCCGCAGCCGGTGATGATGCGCGGCGGCGAGACAATGTTCGCCAACAACCAGGTCAGCCTGCAGGCGCCGGGCGAACAGGGTCTCGGCACTCTCTCCTCGGTGTTGATCCTGACCCGCGACGACCTCTGCTTCGCGGACAATCAGCTCGAGATCGAAGCCGACGTCCGCCTGGCCTTCGCCGACGCGATCCTGCTGTCGGGGACTCTCCGCGCCCAGGCCAACCGGATGCAGGAGGCGGCCCCGTGCTGGTTCTCGATGATGAGCTTCGCAACGGCGATGAACAACACGACCAACAACCAGACCACGTTTCTCCTCGGCGCCAGCGCCGCCAATCCGGCGAAGCTGGTGCGCGATCCCAACACCACCCTCTTCTAGAGGAAGGGCAAAGAAGTCATGGCCGCAGCAGAACAAGGCGACAATCTCGACCGGCTTTCGGAAGTGCTCCGGCAGGGCGGCCGCTTGACCGACGCGGTGGGGCTGGCCGGAACCGCCCTCGTCGCTCCGCTCGTCTCAGTGCGCCGTCGCCAGGCGGCGCTCGAGGCGGCGAGGACCGAGCGGCGGCTCGGCCCCGACCATCCCGAGACCAGGGAGCGGCAGGCGCAGGCCCGGATCGCCGAGGCGCGCGGCACCGAATGGCAGCAGGATCTCGCCCGGCAATCGCTCCAGCGCCCCGACCTTGGGGAGAATGCGGGCCTCTACGGGCGGGTCACTAGCGACGGCAAGCCGGTCGCCGGCCTGATCGTCTCGGCTCTGAACGAGGGCGGCGACGCCGTCGCCCGAAGCTGCACGGGGCGAGACGGCGACTATTCCCTTTCCTTCGCCGGCGGCATGCCGGTGCGGATCGAGCTTCGCGACGAAGCCGGCAAGCCGATTTTCCGGGACAAGACCGGCTTCCCCTACCCGCCCTACCGGGCGACTCATCGCGACATCGAGCTGTCGAGGGCCCGACCGCCCTGCCCGGAGGACAAGCCCGGCACGGTCCCCGGCACCAAAAGCGAGGGCGGCACGACGACGACAACCTTGGTGACTCCGCCGAAAGGCGAGCCGCCCAAAAGCGAGCCGGCGCCACAACCGGCCGGCCTCCAGATGCCGAACCTCGTCGGCATGCCCGTCTCCCGCGCCATGGAGACGATCAAGGCCCTCGGCCTGGAGCTGGGCGACCGCAAAACCAAGCGCGGCAAGGAGCCGGACGTGATCCTGGCCCAGGATCCGGGCGCCGGCACGCCGGTCGAACGCGGCGCGAAGGTCGTTCTCGTCATCTCGGTCGCCGAGGCAGGGCCGGCCAGGGACGTCGGCGACCTGACCGGGCGCACGCTTCATCAGGCGGTGACCGAGATCGGCAAGGCCGGGGCCGACATCGCCTCCGTCACGGTGAGCACGGACGGCGCGAAGACCCCGACGGTCGTCGCCGCCACGCCCGACGCCGCCGGCAGCGGGGTCCATATCGAGATCAGCACGACCGGCGGCAACGCCAAGATGATGGACATCGCCGCGACCGTGATCGGGCAAAGCCCGGAAGGCGCGGCGCACGGCCTGGAGGGCAAGGCGGCCGCGGCCGAATGGCTGGCCAAGCATAAACTGACCAGCCTTGCCGACCTGGCGGAAGTCGCGGCCATGGAGGACGTGGCGCTGCGCAGGCGGCTCCGCCTCGGGGCGCAAGGGGACATTGTCGCGGCCCGCAAGCTGCTCCAAGCGGTGGTCGCCAAGATCCGCGAGGCCTGACATGGCCCAGCACGCCCCCCCGGTCCCGGCGCCCCGCGCGGCCGTGCCGGCGCCCGTCCAGGCCAAGCTCGAGGTCGGCCCCGCCAACGACCATTACGAGCGGCAGGCGGACAGCGTCGCCACCGCGGTCATGCGCGCGTCCGGCCCCGTCGCCATCCCGCCGACCATCTCCCCGATCGGCGCCCAGCGCCAGGCCGCTCCCGAACCGAAGCCCAAGGAGGACAAGAAAAAGACCCCCACGGCCTCCGCCGGCAGCAAGGCCCAGCGCAAAGGGGCCTCCCCGCCGCCGAAGAAGGAGGAACCCAAGAAGGCGCCAGCGGCTCGTCGCAATATGGCGCAGCGCAAGGCGGCGCCGACGAAGCGCGAGGAGAAGAAGAAACCCGCAACCGCCCCGGTCCCGACCGCCGGCACGCGAGCACAGCGCGAAGCGGCGGCCGGGGCGGAAGGCGGCATGGCCAGCGCTTCGGCGGACGCCGCCATCCAGGCGATGCGCTCCGGTCCGGCTTCCCGGCTCGACCCCGCCACTCAGGGTTTCATGGAGAGCCGTTTCGGCCGCGACTTCTCCGGCGTGCGGGTCCATCACGGGGCCAAGGCGGCCGAAGCCGCCGATGCGATCGGCGCCCGCGCCTTCACCACCGGCAACGACATCTTCTTCAACGCCGGCCAGTATCAGCCGAACAGCTCCAGCGGACGCCAGCTCCTCGCCCATGAGCTTACCCACACAGTCCAGCAGGGCGGCGGCACCGGAGTTGCCGCGCGCACGCTGATCCAGCGGGCGCGGCCGCCCGCGGCCCCCGCCGTCAAGGAGCCGATACCGGCCAACCGCGAGCTGATCTTCACCTTGGCCGAGGCCCCGGGCGTGACGGGGACGATTAAACTGGGGCCTCCGGCGGAGGTCGAATTCCCCTTCCTGAACCTGCCGTCGGTGAACTCGACGCTGAAGGGCCAGGCTTCGGCGGCGATGCTGCCGACAAGGGCGGACAATGGCGCGGTGCCGACGCCCGGAGTTCCTTATTCGATTACCGGAAGCACGCCTCGGGCGGGAGATGCCAGCGGCATGTGGCTCACCGCCAACCGCGCTGCCGCCGTTCAAGGGCCGCTCAGGAGACAGCTCGAACGCAAGCTGCCCCGGCGAACCTCGCGACCGACGACGCCGCCGGTGACGGACCCCTTCCAGATGCCGAACGGCGCCTACGTCCTAGGCTTCGACGATCCGAGCGGCGCCGAGCGCACGACCTTCATGTGGGGGACGACTGAAGAGCTTGCCCAGGCCCACATCCTCCTCATCCCGCGCTGGTCCCCACGTTCCGACAACGAGCAGACCATGGACGTCGACCACATATTGGAGCTTCAGCTGGGCGGAGCCGATCGTTTCGACAACATGTGGCTCCTCGAATCGAGCTTCAATCAGCAAAGCGGCGCTGCGATCAGCGGGCGCATCACCTCCGAGCTGACGCAGGCCGTGAGAGCCGTGCAGACCCGTTACGATACTTCGACCATCAGCCTGCCGGGTCCGGCCGAGATCCGGAACTCCTGGAAGCTGACCTTTCGCGACCAGCGGCTCGGACCCCGAATGCGCACCTCTCCGGGACATTTCTGGACCCGGGCCGACATCGAGGGGGGCGTGCAGCTTCGCCGCCTCAAGTTCCTCACCTCCCAGGACCTGAGCCGTCGCGGCTTCAGGCCCCACGTGGGCGAGGGGACGCCCAACCGAATCCACATTTTCCCGACCGAACGCGGCGGCCTCATGCGCTATCTCGACGTCGGCGAAGGCGGCGCGATCACCGTGGGGACTCCGGACCTCTACCGGCACATGACGCTCCGGGGCGGCACGCTCGCTCCGCCCGGCGGCGACAAGATCGCCACGCTCCGGGTCGTGTGGCAGAGGGCCCAGAAAACGGCGAAGGGTTCGCCTCGCCGGCGCAACGGCCAGGTGGTCCGGGACCCGGTCGAGAAAGACGTCGACCTCATGAGGCTCCCGGGCTTCATGGACGTCGGCTATTTGAGCCAGTCCTCCGTCTATGCGGGGCGAACGATGCCGGCCTGGTCGCTGCCCGGCGCGTCCCCGGTAGAGTTCAGCGAGTTCGGCCTCAACACGGAAGGCGCATTGGTCGGGAAGGGCACGCTCACCGCGACGAAGGCGCTGCTGCCGGGGCTGCAGGCCGAAATCCACATGCTGGCCGACGAGATGCGGATGGATTTCCCGATCCCGCAGGCCTCGTTCAGCCTGGGGCCGGTCACCGTCACCGCCGTCGCCATGGCGCTCGGAGTCAATTCCGACGGGCCTTTCGTTCGCGGCACCGCCGATTTCGAAATCGCGTCGCTCGGCCAGGGCACCATCACCGCGGAGGTTTCCCGCGAAGGCCCCATCATCTCCGGCGATTTCAACCTCGCCATGGATTTCCTCGATCCGGCGCGAGTTGCGGTCAGCTACAATTTCGCCGACGACACCTTTAGCGCGCAAGCGACGCTGGGCGTTCAGCAGGGCAAGATTCCCGGCGTCGATTCCGGCCAGGTCACGGTCGGCTTCACCCGCGAGGCGGTCAGCGTCGCCGGCACGCTCAATCTCGGCGGACCGCTTCGAGGCACCGTCATCAACGTCGGCTACGACCCGACCACCGGCCTCAGGATCGGCGCCGACAACATCCCACTCCCGATCAGCAACATTCCGGCGATCCAGAACGCGACGATGTCGCTCAGCGCGACCAAGCCGCCGGAAGGCGAGTGGAGCTTCGCCGGCCGGGGCCAAGCGACCCTCGCCGTGCCCGGCGCCACCGGCACCATCGGGATCGATTATCTGAACGGCGCGCTCACCTTCACCGCCGCCGCGCAGATTGCCAAGGGGCCGGCGAGCGGAACGCTCAACTTCACCGCCACCAACCGCCAGATCGACGAGCAGGGCCACCCGGTAGAAGGCCCGCCGATCGACGGGGTCAACGTCTGGGGGCGGGGCAGCGTCACGGTCCGTTTCGGCAGCATCCTGACCGGAACCGCGGGCGTCGAGCTGACTCCGACCAACAGCATCATCCTCTCGGGCGCGATCGCTCTCCCGCCCACCTACGAGCTGTTCCCGCGCCGCGACTATAATCGCGACCTGTTCACCCTCGCCCCGCCCGAATTCCCGATCTGGGGAGTCTCGGTCGCCGGGGTGGGCGTGGGAGTCTTCGCCTTCGTCGACGCCCGGGTCGCCTTCAACGCCTATGTCGGCCCCGGCCAGATCCGCAACGCCCAGGTCGGCGCGGTGATGGATCTCGACCACCCCGAGGACGCGACCATTACCGGCCATGGCGAATTCTACGTCCCCGCTTATGCCGGCCTGACTCTGGACGTCGGCGGCGGGCTGAGGGCGCGGGCGGGACCCGCTTATGGGGAAGGCCGGGTCGGCCTCACCGGAGCGCTCGGAATCGAAGCCGGCGCCGGGGCGGAGATGGACATCAACTGGAGCCGCGATGCGGGTCTCTCCATCTCAGCCGATCTCCACGCCGAGGCCCAGCCGAAGTTCGAGCTTTCGGCCAACGCCTCGATCACCATCGGCGTCTCCCTGCTCGTGACCGACGTCAGCCATACGTTCGGCCCGTGGCGGCGCCAGCTCGGCTCGTTCGGTCCGAACATGACCCTCGGCGTGCGCATGCCGGTGCGCTGGTCGGAAGCGAACGGGCTCGACCTCAGCCTCGACAATATCGAGGTCCAGCGCCCCAGCCTCGACGCCACGGAGCTGATGACCAGCGTCTTCGATCAGCTGGCAGGTTAAACGCCGCATCCCGCAATCGCCGCGAAGTCGATCCGACCGGCCGCCCTTGACTGGGCCCAGACCATCAGCGCTCCGCGGACCCCGACGCCGCTTTGCCTCTAAAGGTCGTCCGTCGAGTGCGGCGGCTCGCGATGCCAACGTGACGATCTTCCTGTGCGATTCGCCACAAGGCCATTGTGAGAATCCTCACAATGGGACACATAATCACGGCGGGGAGCGCAAAGTCAGCGATGGAAAGCGAAGAGCGGACAGGCCGGGATGAGGAGCCGTTTCCGGTCGACTTGCGCGATGCCTATTTGGCCCGGGCGCAACGGATAAAGGTTCGGCGCGGCCAAATCATCATTTCCGAAGGAAGTGAAACCACCGAGGTTTATCTAATCTGTACCGGCAAGGTACAAATTTCCCTCTTTTCGCTGCATGGCAAGGAAGTGATCCTGCGCGAGATGGGGCCCCACCACCTCTTCGGTGAGCTCGCCGCCATCGACCGGCAGCCGCGTTCGGCGAACGTCATCGCCGTCGAAGACTCGCTGCTCGCGAATATGCGCGGCGAGCAGTTCGTCGATTTTCTCGGCGCGGTGCCGCAGGCGGGACTATGGATGTCGCGGTTGCTCGTCGCCCGGATCCGCAATCTCACTTCCCGCGCTTTCGAGCTCGCGACCTTGCCGGTCGCGGGCCGCGTTCAGAGCGAGCTTCTCCGCCTGGCGCGCGAGGCCGATGTCAGCTCCGATCGGCTGGAGATCCACCCGATGCCGACCCATGCGGACCTCGCCGCCCGGATCGGAACGCATCGCGAAGCCGTGACTCGCGAACTCAATCTCCTGGCGGGAGAAGGCATCCTTCGCCAATCCGGCCGCAGGGTAGAGATTTTATCGGTCGCGAAGCTGCATGCGCTTTACGACCGAATCCGCCGCTGATGCCGCTCTTCGCGCCTCCCACGACGATGCGGGTGGCAAGCCAGCGCCATCATCTGGTGATCCTGTTCTGCGACCTTTGCGATTCGACGAAGATCGCCGCTTCGATGGAGCCCGAAGTCTATGCCGATCTGCTCCAGCATCTGAGGGAGATGCTGACCGAGATCGTTGCCCGGCACGGCGGCGAAATCGTGCGCATCGACGGCGACGGCGCGATCTGCATCTTCGGCTATCCCGAATGTCATGAGGATGCCGGGCGGCGCGCCAGCGAGGCCGCGATCGACCTCCATGCCACGGCGGCGGCGCTCGACCAGGTCTTCGGCGGGCCGATCCGCCTGCACAGCGGGATTCACGCCGGCGTCGTGCTGGTGCGCGAAGGCGACATCGTGCGGGGGCGGTTCGAGGTGCTCGGCGACGCGACCAATGTCGCGGCGCGGCTCTGCGACCATGGCGGCAGCGACGAGATCATCGTGAGCGACGCGGCGCTGGGGGCGGACCGCTATTTCTTCCGATCGGGCCCGCGGCGGCAGATCCGCATCGCCGGACATGCGCATAGCCTCACGGTGTTCAACATCTACGGGCGCGAGCCGGTCACGACCCGCTTCGTCGCCCGCGCCCGCCGGGGGGTGACGCCGTTCGCCGGGCGCTCGGCCGAGCGGGCGCGGCTGCGCGCCTGGCTGGGAGAGACGCACGGCAGCCCACTGCTCGTCGTGGGACCCGCCGGAATCGGCAAGACCCGGCTTCTCACCGAGTTCCGGACGGAGGCCGCGGCCGAGGGCGTCACCGTCCATCGGGGCTATTGCGAAGCCTATCTGGGCGCCCGCCCGCTGCAGCCCTTCACCCATCTCCTGAGGTCGATCACGGGCGATCCCGCCGCTGAGCTCGCGGACGCCGCGCTCTCCGCCCGGACCGACGCGGCCGCCGGCTCAAGCCTCGACTGCGCGACCGAGGCGATGCGGGCGCTGATCGCGCGGGAAGCGGCCGCCGGTCCCTGCATCCTGGCGATCGACGACTGGCAATGGGCCGACGGCGCAAGCCGGGCGATGCTCGACGCGCTTCTGCCCGAATCGGCGCCGGTCCACGTCCTGCTCGCCTCGCGCGAGCCAGACGCCCGGCTTTGCGCGGCCGCGGCGGTCGACCTGATCGAAATGCCGCCGCTGTCACCGGAAGAAACCCAGAGCGCGATCGCGGCCCTGCTCCCGACCCCCGATGCGTTCCTCGCGCTCCGGCTCTGCGGGGAATCGGGAGGCAGCCCGCTGTTCCTGGAAGAGCTGTGCCACGCCTCGCTGCGCGACGCGAGCGAAGTGGCCGAGGTGGAACGCAGCGCCTTGCTCGACATGCTGATCCAGGGCCGTTTCGACCATCTGCCGGCCGAGCAGGCCGGAGTGGTTCGAGCGGCGTCGGTGATCGGGCATATGGTGCCGACCTGGCTGTTCACCGCCATTACCGGAATCGGCGCCGACGATCCGATCATCGCCGAGTTGGCCGAGGCCGACTTCCTCTTCACCGGCGAGGTCGGCGCGACCTTGCGCTTCAAGCACGGCATCACCCGCGACGCTATCTATCGCACGATCAATCTCGGCGAGCGGCAGGCCCTGCACAAGCGCGTCGTCGAAGCGCTCAAGACCGAGGCGCAGCGTATCGGCGAGCAGCCGCTCCTCGAGGCCCTCGCCTATCATTATGCCGCCAGCGGGGACGGCGCGAGCGCCTTGCCCTACACGATCCGGGCCGGCGATGCGGCGCTCGCCGCGGGCGCCCTGGATCGCGCGCAGGAACATTATCGCGCCGCCTTCGAGGCCGTCGCCGCGCGCGGCAACGAGGGGCCGCTCGCCGGCTTCATCTGGCCGCTTGTCAACAAATACGGCCTCGCCTGCATCGTCGACCCCTCGCCGGATCAGGTGCCGATCATGCGCGAGATGGCCCAGCGGCTGCGCAGGCTCGGCAATGCCGAGGCCCTGGTTCGAAGCGAATATTGGATCGGGGCGATCGCCTACGGCCTGGGCGAAGGCAAGCAATCGGTCCTCCACCAGACCTCGGCGCTACGCACGGCGACGGAGCTTGGGCAGACCCGCCTGATTCCGCAGATCGAGGTCAAGCTCGCGCAATCGCTCTTCGCCGCGGGCCGCTATGCCGAAGCGGACTCGATGTTCGTCCGGGTGTTCGACGCGCTCGAGCGCAAGGCGGGCCGGATCGACGACGAATCCTTCGTCTACGCCTTGTGCTGCCACGGTTTCCTTCACGCCGACCGCGGCGATTTCGCCGCCGCCGAGCGCCGCTATGCCGAGGCCGACCGGGTGCGCGGAAGCAGCGCTCCGCCTCTGGTCGCTTCCTATCTGACCCAGAAATCGGCGGTATGCCTGTTCCGCGGGGAATGGCAGGAGGCTATCGCCCATGCCGCGAACTGCCTTGAGGCCTGCGGGCGAACCCGGACGCGCTACCAGGCGATGATGTCGAAGGCGCTGGGCGCCTATGGCCAATGGCAGATCGACCGCGATCCGCAGGCGGTCGAGACTCTTCTCGGGGCGGCGCGCTGGTTCGAGTCCGGCGCGAGCCGCCAGCGCACCTCGCTGGTCGACGGCTGGCTTGCCGAGATCATGGCCGGGACCGGCCGGGTCGACCTCGCCCGACATTATGGCGCCCTCGCGGTCGCCCGAGTGCACAGGGCCGGCGACCGGCTCGGCGAGGCGATGGCCTATCGCGCCGTCGCCCGGCTTGCAGCGGGACGGGGCGATAGGCGGCAAATGGAGCGCTATCTGGCGGCGGCCTACCGCTCGGCGGCCATCCGCGGCTCGCCGAGGGAGGAAGCGCAGACCCAGCTCTGCGAAGCGGAGTTCGCGCTGGAAGCGGGCGATAGCGAGCGCGCCGAGCGCCTGCTGGCCGAGGCGCGGACGGCGTTCGAGCGGATGGGGATGCCCTATTTCGCCGAGCAGGCCGAGGCATTGCTCACGGTTAATCGCCTATCCTGACGATCGGCGAGGCCGCGTGAGCCGGACTCGACGAGCATAGCCGTGCGGTAGGCGCTTAGCTTGACGGCGGCGTTGGTGGAGACGGCGTGGCTGGTGGAGGCGGCGCCTTCGGCATGAGGTCAGTGAGCTTGACTAGAAGCGGCGCCGGCAGCGCCTCTATCCGACATCGCTCGAGCAGCGCGCTGATGATGCCGAGCATCGTCCCCATCGCGGCTTTATGGGCGGGACAGGCGTGGAGAGGCGCGCCGGGCGCCCCGCGGTCGCCGCCAAAGATCGGATAGACGTCCGTGACGTTGGCGGCGGCGTCCTCCGCCAAGGCCGAGACGATCCCGATGACCACTTTGTCATCAGTCCTCACGTCGACTCCGCCAAGGCCGTGATCGCGAGTCGCCGTTCGCCACAACAGGTCGGGCGAAGGTCGTTTCTGCATCGCCTGCTCGAGCGAAGGTCGCACCGCCAGGTTGGCGCGCGCATAGGCCGATGCCGGGCTGCCGGGCTGCAGATCCTGCTGCACGCGCCAAAGCGTCTTTTCCTCAAGCCATTCGTAGAATGTCCAGCGCAGGCTGCCGTCCGCCGGCGGCAGGAACCCGGTCATGATGCCGATTATAGTCCGCGCGAGCTCGTCGTTGGTCGGATAGACGAACTTGCCGTTCGAATCCTTCAGCTCGGCAACCGCCTTGGTGAGCTCGGCGGAAAGACCGGACGGGCGGAACTTGTCGAAATATTCGCGCACGGCCTTTCGCAAGGCTTGCCCCTGCTCGCGACCATAAGCTTGCACCCGCGGCACCGGATCGGGATAGAAGCAGTAACGCGACGTCGCCATATAGTCGCCCGGACAAAGCGGCTTCCTGGCGCCGGCCGGTTCCCAGCTCCAGCCGCCTGGATCGACGAAATTGCCCCTGGCCGGGTTTGGAAGAAGCAGGCTGTCCGGAATTCCGAACCAATGGTTGCATATAGCGGCGAGCGTCGGGGTGATATATTCCCGCCGCAGATCGAGCTCGACCTTTCCATCCAGGAAGAGCGGCCCCGCTTCGTCAAATACCTTCTGAAGCCAGCGGTCGGCTACGATACGGGCGACGACGAACGCCTTTTCCTCACTAATACTGGATATTACGCTATT
>JBEVDE010000134.1:0-2687 GCA_040514175.1 Allosphingosinicella sp.
CGGCGGGACGTGCTCGGCATCGCGCAGACGGGCACGGGCAAGACCGCGGCCTTCACGCTGCCCATGCTGACCCTGCTGGAATCCGGCCGGGCCAGGGCGCGCATGCCGCGCACGCTCATCCTCGAGCCGACCCGGGACCTTGCCGCCCAGGTCGAGGACAACTTCGACAAGTACGGGATCAATCACAAGCTCTCCGTCGCCCTGCTCATCGGCGGCGTGTCCTTCGGCGATCAGGATGCCAAGATCACCCGCGGCGTCGACGTGCTGATCGCCACGCCCGGCCGCCTGCTCGACCATTTCGAGCGCGGCAAGCTCCTGCTCACCGGCGTCGAGCTGCTCGTCATCGACGAGGCCGACCGCATGCTCGACATGGGCTTCATCCCGGATATCGAGCGCATCGTGAAGCTGGTGCCGTTCACCCGCCAGACGCTCTTCTTCTCCGCGACCATGCCGCCGGAGATCCAGCGCCTTGCCGATGCCTTCCTGCACAATCCCGTGAAGGTCGAGGTGGCCCGCGCCGCTTCGACGGCCTCGACCATCATCCAGCGCCTCGTGGCGACAGGCCGCGAGGATTTCGAGAAGCGAGAGACCCTGAGGGAGCTGATCCGGAACGCGACCGACCTGCAGAACGCGATCGTCTTCTGCAACCGCAAGCGCGACGTCGCCGTCCTGCACCGCTCCCTGCAGAAGCACGGCTTCGGAGCGGTCGCCCTCCATGGCGACATGGACCAGCATGCCCGCATGGCGGCCCTCGACAGCTTCCGCACCGGCGAGATGACGATCCTGGTCGCCAGCGACGTGGCGGCCCGCGGCCTGGACATTCCGGCGGTCAGCCATGTCTTCAACTACGACACCCCGCACCACGCCGAGGATTACGTGCACCGCATCGGCCGCACGGGTCGCGCCGGGCGCTCGGGCCAATCCTTTACGCTGGTGAGCCCCAGCGACGAGAAATCCCTGGCGGCCATCGAGAAGCTGATCGGCCAGCCGATCGCGTGGGAAGGCCCGACGCTCGCCGAGCGACCGGCTTCGGAAGGCTCCTCCCGCCGACGCGGCGGCCGGGGCGAGCGGGGCGAGGAACGGTCCCGGGGCCGCAAGGTCCGGGTGCGGTCCTCGGAGCGCGGCCGCGATCGGTCGGATGAGCCGAGAGCCGAGGCACCGGTCGCGCGCGAAAATCCTGCCCCGAGAGCGAACCCAGCCCCACGCGAGGAACAGCCGAGCCGCAGGCCCCGTCAGGAGCGCAGCGAACGTCCTGAACGCTCCGAACGCTCCGAACGCTCCTCGGAGCGCGACTATCGGGGCCGTTCGCGCCGGGACGACGATCATGACGAGAAAGTGATCGGACTGGGCGATCACATTCCTGCCTTCCTGATGCGGCCGACGACGGTGAAGAAGGCTAAGTGACTGGTCCGGAGGCCCGCTTCCGGGTCTTCGCGGCAGCCTTGGACTTTCCGGCGGCCTTCCGCTGGGCCGCCGCCACGGCCATCCGTCCCAGCTCGGCCGCCTCGTCGGGATCCTCGAGAGCCGATTCGGGCATCAGCCAATAGCTCGTGAGCGTCCTGCTCCCGTCGCGCGTCCCGTATGAGAAGGCGCGCGACCCCGCCTCGCGAAAGAAGGCCACGCTCTCGTCGTCGGTCTTGAGATACAATTCCCCGGCCGCCACCAGGGCGAACATCAGGTCGTCCCGGTAGACGCCCTGCCCGCCGAACATGCGCCGGATCTGGACGGGGCCGAGGCCGCGGAAGATCTCGCGGATATCCTCGGCATCCATGGCTCAGCCGGCCGATTGGAGCGCGGGAGGCGTGGCGGGCGTGATCGCGACGGATTCGCCGCAACCGCAGGCCGAGGTCTGGTTGGGATTGTTGAAGACGAACTGGGACGACATCTTGGACGTCTGAAAGTCCATTTCCGTGCCGAGCAGGAACAGCACGGCCTTGGGATCGATGAGCACGGTCACGCCCTTGTCCTCGATCACTTCGTCGAGCGGGTTGACGCTTTCCGCATATTCCATGGTGTAGGACATTCCGGCGCAACCGCCGTTCTTCACGCCGACGCGCACGCCCACGATGGGGCGCTCCGCCTTGCCGATGATGTCCTTGACGCGGTTTGCCGCCGCGTCGGTCAAGGTCACGACCTTGAAGCCGGGTAGAGCCATAAGCCTTCTCTCCTGACGGCCGGGTTCAAGGCCCGGGCAGAACGAGTTCATATCTCTATAGATAAGAGCGGAAAGGGCAAACGTCGAGACCGTTCGGGGTTGCCCCAACGGCCCAGGTCGACCATATCGGGGTTGTTCCATCCCAAAAACACCCTGTCGAAGGAGAGCCGATGCCGCATCACATGCCGCTGATATCCACCATTGTTGTCGGCCTCGTGATGGCATTCGCCCTCGGCGCTATCGCGCATCGGTTTCGCCTCTCGCCTCTCATCGGTTATCTGCTTGCCGGCGTCCTCGCCGGGCCGTTCACCCCCGGCTACGTGGCCGATCAGGGGCTCGCCAACCAGCTCGCCGAGATCGGCGTGATCCTGCTGATGTTCGGCGTCGGCCTGCATTTCTCGCTAAAAGACCTCCTCTCCGTTAAGGCGATCGCGATTCCCGGCGCCGTCGTCCAGATCGCCAGCGCGACGGTTCTCGGCATGGGACTGGCCTGGCTGATGGGGTGGAACCTCGGCGCCGGCCTCGTCTTCGG
>JBEVDE010000135.1:0-5991 GCA_040514175.1 Allosphingosinicella sp.
TCGAAGCTGGGCAAGGCGCGTCTGGGCCATGCGATCGAGCTGACCCGGCGGGTGCTGAGAATTCCGGCCGGCCACCGGATCGGAATCGTCCCCGCCTCCGACACCGGCGCCGTCGAGATGGCCTTGTGGTCGATGCTCGGCGCCCGGCCGGTCACCCTGCTCGCCTGGGAGAGCTTCGGCGAAGGCTGGGTGACCGACGTGGTCAAGCAGCTCAAACTCGACGCGACGGTGATCAAGGCGGACTATGGCGAGCTTCCGGACCTCGCTTCGGTCGACCCGGGACACGACGTCGTCTTCACCTGGAACGGCACCACCTCCGGAGTGAAGGTCCCCGACGGCGAATGGATCAGCGATGCCCGCGAGGGCCTCACCATCGCCGACGCCACCTCCGCGGCCTTCGCCCAGGATCTTCCCTGGGACAAGATCGACGTCGCCACCTTCAGCTGGCAGAAGGCGCTCGGCGGCGAGGGCGGCCACGGCATGCTCATCCTCGGTCCGCGCGCGGTCGAGCGGCTGGAAAATTATTCGCCGCCCTGGCCGCTGCCCAAGATCTTCCGGATGACCAAGAGCGGCAAGCTGATCGAGGGCCTCTTCCACGGCGAGACGATCAACACGCCGTCGATGCTCGCGGTGGAGGATTATATCTTCGCGCTCGAATGGGCGCTCGGGGCCGGCGGCCTGCCGGGCCTGATCGCCCGCGCCGAAGCCAATGCCGCCGCGGTGGATTCGTGGGTCGAGCGCACCTCCTGGGTCGAGCATCTCGCCCGGGTCCCCGAGACGCGCTCGAACACCAGCGTCTGCCTCAGGTTCGCCGAAGGCGGCGACCCGGAAGCCCAGGCCGCACTGGTCAAGAAGATGGCCGGGCTGCTCGAGGCGGAAGGGGCCGGTTACGACCTCGCCAGCTACCGCGACGCTCCGCCCGGCCTCAGGCTGTGGTGCGGAGCGACCGTCGACACCGACGATCTCGAGGCGCTCTTCCCCTGGCTCGACTGGGCCTGGCACGAGGCGAGGGGCGCCTGACCGTCGTCCCAGCGAAGGCTGGGACCCCAGCGAGACGAAGACGCCCAGCCTTTCACCCCACGGGGCCCCAGCCTTCGCTGGGGCGACGGAGTAACGAAATGCCCAAAGTACTGATTTCCGATTCCATGGATCCCAAGGCGGCGGAGATCTTCCGCGCCAAGGGCGTGGAGGTCGACGAGAAGCCCGGCCTGACCAAGGACGAGCTGAAGGCGATCATCGGCGGCTATGACGGTCTCGCCATCCGCTCGGCGACCAAGGTGACGGCGGACCTGCTCGAGGCCGCGACCAACCTCAAGGTGATCGGCCGCGCCGGCATCGGCGTCGACAATGTCGACATCCCCGCCGCCACCGCCCGCGGCATCGTCGTCATGAACACGCCGTTCGGCAATTCGATCACCACCGCCGAGCACGCCATCGCCCTGATGTTCGCTCTGGCCCGCGACCTGCCCGCCGCCGACAGTTCGACCCAGGCCGGCAAATGGGAGAAGAACCGGTTCATGGGGGTGGAGCTCACCAGCAAGACCCTCGGCCTGATCGGCGCCGGCAACATCGGCTCGATCGTCGCCGACCGGGCGCTCGGGCTCAGGATGAAAGTGCTGGCCTACGATCCCTTCCTGACCGCGGAGCGGGCGCTCGACCTCGGGGTCGAGAAAGCCGAGCTCGACGAGCTGCTCGCCCGGGCCGACTTCATCACTCTCCACACGCCGCTGACCGACCAGACCCGCAACATCCTCTCGCGCGAGAATCTGGCGAAGACGAAAAAGGGCGTCAGGATCGTCAATTGCGCCCGCGGCGGACTCATCGACGAGGTCGCGCTCAAGGAAGCGCTGGACAGCGGCCAGGTCGCCGGAGCGGCGCTCGACGTGTTCGTCGAGGAGCCGGCCAAGGCCAGCCCCCTGTTCGGAACCCCCGGCCTCGTCGCCACGCCGCACCTCGGCGCCTCGACCACCGAGGCGCAGGTCAACGTCGCCATCCAGGTCGCCGAGCAGATGGCGGAGTTCCTGATGCGCGGCGGAGTCACCAACGCGCTCAACATGCCGTCGCTCTCGGCCGAGGAGGCGCCCCGGCTGAGGCCCTATATGGCGCTGGCCGAGAAGCTCGGCTCGCTCGTCGGCCAGCTGTCGCACGGGCCGCTCGCCGGCCTCTCGATCGAGGCGGAGGGCGCCGCCGCCGAACTCAACATGAAGCCGATCACCGGCGCCGTCCTGGCCGGCTTCATGCGCATCCATTCCGACACGGTGAACATGGTCAACGCACCCTATCTGGCCAAGGAGCGCGGGCTCGACGTGCGCGAGATCCGCCACGATCGCGAAACCGACTACCACACTTTGCTGAGGGTTTCGGCGATGACCTCGGCGGGGGCCCGGCCGGTCGTCGGCACCCTGTTCGCCAACTCGGCGCCGCGGCTCGTCGAGATCTTCGGGATCAGGGTCGAGGCGGAGCTCGAGGGCGAGATGATCTACATCGTCAACGAGGACACGCCCGGCTTCATCGGCCGGCTCGGAACCCTGCTCGGCGAGGCGGGCGTCAATATCGGCACCTTCAGCCTCGGCCGCCGCGAAGCGGGGGGAGAGGCGGTCGCCCTGGTATCCGTCGACGGCCATATCGGCCCGGACCTGGTCCGGCGCCTCCAGGCGCTGCCGGGGGTCAAGAGGGTGAAGCCGTTGCGGTTTTGAATAGCCTCCCCATCGCCAGATGGGGAGGGGGACCCCGCGTAGCGGGGTGGAGGGGTAATGGCGCAGGCCGGTTCCAGCTACCCCTCCACCACCCTTCGGGTGGTCCCCCTCCCCGCCGCTTCGCGGCAGGGAGGATAGACGCGGCCCCGGCCTCTCCCTAGAGGCTCCCACGTCATCAGCAGGAGCATCGCGTGGCCAACGTCACCGTCATCGGAGTCCAGTGGGGCGACGAAGGGAAGGGCAAGATCGTCGACTGGCTGGCGAGCCGGGCCGATGTCGTCGCCCGCTTCCAGGGCGGCCACAATGCCGGCCACACGCTCGTCGTCGGCGACCAGACCTACAAGCTCTCCCTGCTCCCTTCCGGAATCGTCCGAGGCACCCTCTCGGTGATCGGCAACGGGGTCGTGCTCGATCCCTGGGCGCTGAGGGCCGAGGTCGGGCGGCTGGGCGAGCAGGGGGTGGCGGTGACCCCGGAAACCCTGCACATCGCCGACACCTGCCCGCTCATCCTCCCCTTCCACCGCGACCTCGACGCGCTTCGCGAGGACGCATCCGGCCAGGGCAAGATCGGAACGACCCGGCGCGGCATCGGCCCGGCTTACGAGGACAAGGTCGGACGCCGGGCGATCAGGGTCTGCGACCTCGCCCATCTCGGCCATCTCGGGCCGCAGATCGACCGCCTCTGCGCCCATCACGACGCGCTCCGCGCCGGCTTCGGCGAGCCGCCTATCGACCGCGCCCGGCTCGAGAACGACCTCGCCGAGATCGCCGAGTTCGTGCTCCGCTTCGCCCGGCCGGTCTGGATTACGCTCAACGAGGCCAAGGCGCGCGGCAAGCGCATCCTGTTCGAGGGCGCCCAGGGCGTCCTGCTCGACGTCGACCACGGCACCTATCCGTTCGTCACCTCGTCCAACACCGTCGCCGGCACCGCCGCCGCCGGAAGCGGCCTCGGGCCGGGCGCGGCGGGCTTCGTGCTCGGCATCGTCAAGGCCTATACGACCCGGGTCGGCGCCGGCCCCTTCCCCACCGAGCTCGAGGACCAGACCGGCCAGCGTCTCGGGACACGAGGCCGGGAGTTCGGAACCGTCACCGGCCGCAAGCGCCGCTGCGGCTGGTTCGACTCGGTGCTGGTGCGCCAGGCCTGCGCCGTGGGCGGGGTGACCGGGGTAGCGCTGACCAAGCTGGACGTGCTCGACGGGTTCGAGGAGATCAGGATCTGCACCGGCTATCGCCTTCGCGGCAAGGCGTTCGACCATCTCCCCGCCCATGCCGCCGATCAGGAAGCGGTGGAGCCCGTCTACGAGACGATGAAGGGCTGGACGGAATCGACCGCGGGCGCGCGCAGCTGGGCCGACCTTCCCGGTCAGGCGATCAAATATATCCGCCGCATCGAGGAATTGTGCCGAATCTCCGTGGCCCTGGTGTCGACCAGCCCGGAGCGGGAAGACACGATCCTGGTCCGGGACCCGTTCGCGGACTGATCTGCCCGACGGACCCCCCTTCCCCTCCGCTCCGCCGCCGACTATCGCCCGGCCATGGCCAACATCCTCGTTACCGGCACCAGCCGCGGCATCGGCAAGGCGATCGCCGGCGCCCTCTCCGCACATGACGTCGCCGGCCATTCCAGCGGCGGCGGCGGCGGCATGATCGCCGCCGACCTTTCCGTCCCCGGCGCCGCTGCCGGCCTCTGGCACGAGGCCCTCGAGCGGCTCGGCGGGCGGATCGACGCTCTCGTCAACAATGCCGGAATCTTCGAGGCGGCTCCGGTCGACCTTCCCGCCGAGGAGTGGACGGCGCGATGGGAGCGGACGATGCGGGTCAACCTCACCGCCTCGGCCGAGCTCTGCCGGCTCGCCGTCCTCCACTTCCGCGCGGAAGGCGGCGGCCGGATCGTCAACGTCGCCAGCCGCGCCGCCTATCGCGGCGACAGCCCGCAGCACTGGCATTATGCCGCCTCCAAGGCCGGCATGATCGCCATGACCAAGTCGATCGCGCGCGGCTATGCGGCCGACAACATCCTCGCCTTCGCGGTCTGCCCCGGCTTCACCGCCTCCGAGATGGTCGAAGATTATATGGCGAGCCGGGGCGGCGAGAAGATCGTCGCCGACATCCCGCTCGGCCGGGTCGCCAGCGCCGAGGAAGTGGCCGAGACCGTGCGCTGGCTGGCCGTGGAGGCGCCGGCCTCGGCGACCGGAGCCGTCATCGACGTCAACGGGGCGAGCTATGTCCGCTAAATCCTCCCCGAGCTTGCTCGGGGAGGGGGACCACTCGCGGGGTCCCCCTCCCCATCTCCGACGGGGAGGATCATAGATGGCCGACAGCTGGAAGGTCACTTTGCCCTGCACCAAGGCCGAGGCGGAGGCGCTCAAGGACGACATTTCGCCGCTCGCCTGGCTCGAGGTCCCGCCGGTGCTGATGACCAGCGAGGCGGACGGGGCGCGGCCCGACGAATGGCGGCTCGACGCTTATTTCGAGCAGGAGCCGACGGCGGAGATGATCTGCGATCTCGCCGCATTGGCGCCGAGCGCGGCCGGCGCCGAGCCGGCGGTGGAAAAGGTCGAGGATCGCGACTGGGTGACCCTCAGCCAGCAGGGGCTCGAGCCGATCCGGGCCGGGCGCTTCTTCGTCCATACGCCGGCCCATCGCGATTCCGCGCCCCCCGATCTGATCGCGCTCGAGATCGACGCCGGCCGCGCCTTCGGCACCGGCCAGCACGAAACGACGAGCGGCTGCCTGATCGCGCTCAGCCGGCTCAAGGCGGGCGGGGCGGCGGCCACCGATCTCGTCGATCTCGGCACCGGCACCGGCCTCCTCGCCTTCGCCGCGCTGAAGCTGTGGCCGGCCGCCCGCGCCGCCGCGTCCGACAACGATCCGGTGGCGATCGAGGTGAGCGAGGAGAATGCGGCGATCAATGGCGTCAGGGCAGGAAGGGCGCGAGGGCAGCTCGAGCTGATCGTCGCCGAGGGGATGGAGCATCCGCGTCTTAAGGCGCGCTCGCCCTACGACTTGGTCATCGCCAACATTCTCGCCGGGCCTCTGATCGCGCTCGCGCCGTCGGTGGCGGCGGCGATCGCCCCGGGCGGGCGGCTGATCCTCGCCGGGCTGCTCGACCATCAGGCGCCGGCCGTGGCCGCCGCCTATCGCCGCCAGGGGATGATGCTGACCGGCCGGGTCGAGCGCGGCGAGTGGCCGACCCTGGTGATGCGCAAGCGGCGCACCCTATCCTCCCCGTCCGCGAAGCGGAGGGGGAGGGGGACCACACGAAGTGTGGTGGAGGGGTAATTGCGCAGACCTC
>JBEVDE010000016.1:0-4293 GCA_040514175.1 Allosphingosinicella sp.
AGCCGTGAGCTTCGACGCCCTCCTTGCCGCAACCCGACTTTAGGAGGGCCGAATGAGCGAGGCTTCAGACGTCGAACGGGCCCATGGCCTCGGCCGGAGGCGGGCGCGCATCTTCACGGTGCAGGCGATCCTCTTCCTCAGCTGGCAGGCGCTGTTCTTCTCCGGCCCGGCCGAGGATCCGCTTCGGACGGTGAGCAATGTCAAGATCTCCGCCTGGTTCGTCTGGGCGCTGGTCCTGCTGTTCGTGCTCGCCACCGGCGGCGGCTTCCTTCGCCACCGCAAGCTGCGCGGCCTGCTCAACGACGAGCTCACGCGGCAGCACCGGACCCGCGCCTATGTGACCGGCTTCTGGGCCTCGGCGGCGGCGTGCATCGCCCTCTATCTGGCCGGGATGTTCGAGCCGGTGAGCGGGCGCGAGGCGGTCCATATCATCCTCTCCGCCGGAGTGGGCGCCGCCCTCCTGACCTTCGCCTTGCTCGAACGGCGAGCCGCCGGCAGCGGCTAAACCCCTTATAACCTGACGAAAAAACCACCTCCCGCTGACCGGATGCACGGCAGCCGACGCCCAAGCCTTGCCTGAAAGAAAGGAATGATCCGATGAAGAGCCTCCAGTTTCTCGCCGCCTCGATCGGGGCCCTGTGCGTCGCCGCCGTCTATCTGCCGGCCCCGCTCGCCGCCCAGAGCCAGTCGATGCCGGCGCCGAAGACATTCGGAAGCTGGGGCGTCGACCTCGGCGCCCGGGACCCCTCGGTGAAGCCCGGCGACAGCTTCTTCGATTATGCCAATGGCGGCTGGTACAAGACGGCCGTGATCCCGGCCGACTATCCGCTCGCCGGGATCGCGCTCGACACCCATCTGCTCACCCAGGCGCAGCTGCGCTCGGTGGTCGAGGACAGCGCCCGCAACCCATCGAGCCTCAGCGCCCGCCAGGTCGGAGCCCTCTACGCCAGCTTCATCGACGAGGCCGGCGCCGAGCGGCTCGACGCCGCGCCGCTGGCGGCCGATCTCGCCGCGGTCAGGGCCGCCGCCTCGAAGAGCGAGATGGCGCGCGCGATGGGCGCCACCACCGGCACGTTCGGCGCAAGCCTGTTCAGCTTCGGAATCAGCCCGGACCCCAAGGGCACCAACCTCTATATGGCCGGAATCGGCATCAGCGGGCTCGGGCTTCCGGACCGGGATTATTACCTCACCGACCAGTTCAAGACGCAGCGCGAGGCCTATCAGGGCCATGTCGAGCGCACCTTGAAGCTGATCGAATGGCCCGACCCGGCCGGGGCCGCGAAGGCCGTCGTCGCGCTCGAGACCCGGGTGGCGGAGGCGAGCTGGTCGCAGGCCGAGCAGCGCGATCCGGTCAGGATGTACAAGCAGTCGAGCCTCCAGGCCCTGCGCGCCCAGGCGCCGGGCTTCGACTGGACCGCCTTCCTGGCCGGGGTGGGGGCACCCCCCGTCGAGCAGCTGATCGTAACTCAGGACACGGCCCTGCCGAAGGTCGCAGCGATCTTCGCGGAGACTCCGCTCGACACGCTCAAGGCGTGGGAGGCGTTCCACATCGTCAACGACGCCGCGCCCTATCTCTCGAAGCGTTTCGTCGAGAACAAATTCGCTTTCTCCCGCGCGCTCAGCGGCCAGCAGAAGAACCAGGCGCGCTGGGAGCGGGGCGTGCAGCTGGTCAACGGGGTCCTCGGCGAGGTGCTCGGCCAGGAATATGTCGCCCGCCACTTCCCGGCCTCGTCCAAGGCGAAGATGGAGGAGATGGTCCGCAACCTGCAGTCCGCGATGCGGGCCCGGATCGAAGGCGCCGGCTGGATGACTCCCGAGACGCGCGCCGCCGCCCTCGACAAGCTCGCCAAACAGCGGGTGAAGGTCGGCTATCCGAGCAAGTGGCGCGATTATTCCGCGCTCGAGCTGAAGCCGGACGATCTCTACGGCAACGTCAAGCGCGCCGGCGCCTTCACCACGCGCTACCATTTCAACCGGATCGGCAAGCCCGTCGACAAGGAGGAGTGGTTGATGACTCCGCAGACGGTGAACGCCTATTTCAACCCGCTCGGCAACGAGATCGTCTTTCCCGCCGCGATGCTTCAGGCGCCGATGTTCGATCCGAAGGCCGATCCGGCGGTCAATTACGGGGCGATCGGCGCGGTGATCGGGCACGAGATCAGCCACGGCTTCGACGATCAGGGCCGGCAGTTCGACGAGGCCGGGCGGCTTCGCGACTGGTGGAAGCCGAAGGACGCCGCCCGCTTCGTCGCCGAGGCCGGCAAGCTCGCCGACCAATATGGCGCCTATGAAGGCGCTCCGGGCATGAAGGTGAACGGCAAGCTGACCCTGGGTGAGAATATCGGCGACCAGGGTGGAGTGCGGATCGCGCTCGACGCCTATCACGCCTCGCTCGGGGGCAGGAAGGCGCCCGCCCTCGACGGGCTTTCCGGCGACCAGCGCTTCTTTCTGGCCTGGGCGCAGGGCTGGCGCGGCAAGGTGAGGGACGAGCTGATGCGGATGATCCTCGTCTCCGATCCACACTCGCCGTTTCGCTGGCGGGTGGACGGCACGCTGAGGAACATCGACGAATGGTATCCGGCGTTCAACGTCAAGCCGGGCGACAGGCTCTATCTGGCGCCGAAGGATCGGGTGCGGGTCTGGTAGCTACCCGTCGCCCCAGCGCAGGCTGGGGCCCCAGCGGGTGAAGTGCGCGGCGCCGTTCACCCGCTGGGGTCCCAGCCTTCGCTGGGACGACGGTCGTCCGTCTGGACAAGACCATGGCGGCGGGACAAGGGAAGGAGCCTAACCGCCGGAGTAGCCGATGCGTCTCGCCCCGATCCTCGCTATCTTCCTCGCCGCCTGTGCGACCGTTCCCGAGCCGCCCACCGCGGCTGAACGGGCCGAGCGCTGGTGGGGCGACGTCTCGACGCTCGCCGCGGACGATATGGAGGGCCGGCTCACCGGAACTCCGGGCTACCAGCGCGCCGCCGACTATGTGGTGTCTCAGCTCCAGGCGATCGGCCTCGAGCCGGCGGGGACCGACGGCTTCTTCCAGCCTGTCGCCTTCGAGGAGCAGTTCGTCGACGCCGCCGGATCAAGCGCCGCTCTGGTCGCCGGCGGGCGCGAGACCGCGCTCGCCATCCCCGGCGACCTCATCATCGGCCGGGGCGACGGGCGCCGGCCCGAGCGGATCGAAGCGCCCCTGGTCTGCATCGGCTACGGCCTCCACATGCCCGAAGCGGGTCATGACGATTTCGCCGGCGTCGACCTCAAGGGCAAGATCGCGGTCGTCGTCAGCGGCGGCCCGGCGACCATATCGGGCGCGCTCAAGGCGCATGCCCGCCGCGACCGGGCGAGACTGCTCTCCGAACGGGGCGCCGCCGGCCTGCTCTCGCTGACCACCGCCAAGGCGGTGGAGGTGCCCTGGTCGCGCTCGATGGCGCAGGCCGGCCAGTCGGGCATGTATTTCGCCGATCCGGCGCTTCGCGACGTCAAGACCGAATTCTTCAGCGCGAGCTTCAACACCGAATCGAGCGAGAAGCTGTTTGCCGGCTCGGGCCGCAGCTTCGCCGAAATCTCGGCCCTCGCCGACGCTTCGAAGCCGCTTCCCAAATTCGACATGAAGCCCTCGCTTCGAGCGAGGGTCGCGATGCGCCACCGGCCCGTCACCTCGTCCAACGTCGTCGCCCGGCTGCCCGGAAGCGACCAAAGGCTGAAGGGCGAGCATGTCGTCTTCTCGGCCCATCTCGATCATCTCGGCGTAAGCACGCCGATCGACGGCGACGGCCTCTATAACGGCGCGATGGACAATGCCGCGGGCGTCGCCGGGCTGCTCGACATCGCTCGAAGCTACAAGGCCCGGCGGCTGAAGCCGAAGCGCTCGATGCTGTTCGTCTTCGTCACCGCGGAGGAGAAGGGGCTGCTCGGCTCGCGCTATTTCTCGCTCCGGCCGACGGTGCCGAAAGCTTCGATCGTCGCCGACATGAATTTCGACATGGCCCTTCCGATCTTTCCGCTGAAGAGCGTGACCGCTTTGGGCTCCGAGGAAAGCAGCCTCGGCGCGGTCGCGGCCGCGGTCGGGGAGTCGATGGGTCTGCCTTTGGTCCCGGATCCGTTCCCGGACCGCAACGCCTTCGTCCGCTCCGATCAATACAGCTTCATCCGCGAGGGCGTCCCGTCCCTCGCCTTCAAGTTCGGCTTCGGCCCGAAGGACCCGGAGGCTGAGATCGAGCACCAGTGGCGCTCGACCCGCTATCACGCGCCGTCGGACGATCTCGGCCAGCCGGTGGCGAAGGTGGACGCGATCAGGCT
>JBEVDE010000286.1:0-18466 GCA_040514175.1 Allosphingosinicella sp.
CCGTCGAACAGGCCGAACCACAAGAGGGGCGGGGCGCCCGCTTCCGCCTCGGCCGCAAGCGGCGCCAGCTTCGGCTCGAGGGCGTGGCCCGCCTCGTAGGCGAGGAAGCCGGCCGAATGCCGGCCGCGAAGCCGCTCCAGAGCCGGCCGCACGTCCTCGGGCCGCCGCGCCTCCACCACCTCCGACGGCGCTCGATACAATCGCGACCGCCCCTCGAATTCGAGCAGCACGAACGGCGCCCCGGCTTGCCAGAAGCGCGGCGGTGGCCCATTTGCCGGGGCGTCAGGAGAGACTTGCTTGGTCACCAGCGTCTTCGACCTCTTCAAGATCGGGGTCGGCCCGTCGAGTTCGCACACGATGGGGCCGATGACGGCCGCGTGCCGCTTTGTCGAGGCGCTGTCGCAAAAGGCGTTGATCGACCGGACCGAGCGGGTGCTCGCCGAGCTGTACGGCTCGCTCGCTCTCCCCGGCAAGGGCCACGCCACCGACCGCGCCGTCCTGCTCGGCCTTTCGGGCGAGCGGCCCGACCGGATGGACCCCGACGCGGCCGACGTCGTCGTCGACAAGGTCCGGTCCACCGGCCGTCTGCGCCTCGGCGGCGGCGACCGCGAGATCGGCTTCGACGAGCCGCGCGACCTCAAATTCCTGCAGCGCGAGCGCCTTCCCCACCACAGCAACGGCATGCGCTTCACCGCTTTTGATTCGACCGGCGCAATCCTCGAGTCCGCCGTCTCTTATTCGGTCGGCGGCGGCGCCGTCGTCGACGAATCGGCGATTGCCGGCAACGCTCCCCCGGAAGGCCTCTGGGACATTCCCTACAATTACCGCTGCGCCGACGAATTGCTGGCCATTACCGATCGCGAGGGCGTCACCATCGCCGAGGTCGCCCGGGCCAATGAGCGCGCCGCTTTGTCCGACGAGGAGATCGACCGCCGACTGGGGGCGATCGTCGACGCCATGTCCGCCTGCATCGACCGGGGCATCGGCCGGGGCGGGATCCTGCCCGGCGGCCTCAACGTCAAGCGCCGGGCGCCGGGCCTCCACAAATTGCTCCTCGACCGCGCCGAGCGCACCCTTTCGGACCCGCTCACCGTGCTCGACTGGGTCAATCTCTGGGCGCTCGCGGTGAACGAGGAGAATGCCGCCGGCGGCCGGGTCGTCACCGCGCCGACCAACGGCGCCGCCGGAATCGTCCCGGCGATCCTTCGCTATTCCCAGCGTTTCACCCCCCATTCGACCGAGGAGGGGACCCGGACCTTCCTCCTCACCGCCGCCGCGATCGGATCCTTGTTCAAGGAGAATGCGTCCATCTCCGGCGCCGAGGTCGGCTGCCAGGGCGAGGTCGGGGTCGCCTGCTCGATGGCCGCGGCCGGCCTCACCGCGGCGCTCGGCGGCACCAACTGGCAGATCGAGAATGCCGCCGAGATCGGCATGGAGCATAATCTCGGGCTCACCTGCGATCCCGTCGGCGGCCTCGTCCAGGTCCCCTGCATCGAGCGCAACGCGGTCGGCGCGATCAAGGCGATCGAGGCGTCGCGCCTCGCCATGGTCGGCACCGGCGACCATCTCGTCAGCCTCGACCAGGTGATCGAGACGATGCGCAAGACCGGCCTCGACATGAACGAGCGCTACAAGGAGACGTCGCTCGGCGGCCTCGCCGTCAACGTCGTGGAATGCTGAAGGCCTTCGAACCTCCAAAACATCCTGAACGATCCGGTAACCACTGCGCTCAATGAGTCCCTAACCGAGCGGGCCTAATCGCCGACCCATCTAGCTGCACTTTGCGCCGATGAGGAACTGGGACGATGAGGGCAATGAGCTGGCTTAGGGATCTCATCTCGAGCGAGCGCGGCAACGTGTTCGTGGTCGCGGCGGCGGTGATGCCGCTGCTGCTCGGTTCCGCCGCCTTCGCCGTCGACACGATCCAGCTCAGCGTCTGGAAGCGCCAGCTCCAGCGCGCCGCCGATTCGAGCTCGATCGCCGGCGCCTACGCCGTCTCGCTCGGCGACAACACCCACGATGCGGTCCACCGCGACCTCGACAAGAACAAATTCCCGCTCCTCACCCAGGAAGAGGAGATCGTGGAAGGGGCCCGGCTCGGCTTTACCCAGACCGTCCGCGTGACCCTCACCGCGACGCGCGAATTGCCCTTCATGTCGATCTTCACCCGGCGCCCGACGACGATGGTCGCCGACGCCACCGCCGCACTCGTCAACAACGGCGAGTTCTGCATGGTCTCGCTCTACGACGGCACCGACGCCGGAATCGATGTCAACGGCAATAGCGACATCAACCTCGGCTGCGGCATGAAGAGCAATTGCACCGGCAGGGAATGCGTCACCGCCGGCGGCTCCTCGTCGATCACCGCGGCCCCGATCGCCGCGGTCGGCGGGCTCGACGGCGACGGCAACAATTTCAACCAGCCGACGACGCTCCTGCCGCATTCCGCGGCCCAGAAGGATCCGTTCGCCTACCTGCCCAATCCGGCCAAGCCTCCGGCGGGCTGCACCGGCGTGCTCGACGAGAACACCGCCTTCACGTCGGCGACACACCAATGCTTCCTTTCGGCCAACGTCAGCCCGAGCGCGGTCCTGAACGTCCCCGCCCATGTCGACCAGATCACCATCTGGGGCGGCGACATCGACTTCAAGGGCGACGTCAACGCGAGCGGAATCACCTTCGTCATGTCCGGCGACAACGGCCAGGCCGGCGATCTCATCATCAACTCGCAGGCGAAGCTCAACATGAGCGCTCCGGATAATGGCGATCTCAAGGGCGTGCTCTTCTATCGCGACCGCCGAGCCTCGAACATCGAGATCAAGATCAACGGCGGCGCCGATTCCAATCTCACCGGAGCGATGTACTTCCCCACCTCGGACATCACCTACGCCGGCAATTCCACCATGGAGGTCAAGTGCCTGCAGATGGTCGGCCAGAAGCTCAAGTTCCGGGGGGGCGCCAGGATCACCAACCAGTGCCAGGGCACCGGCTCCTCGGCCTTCAACCAGGTCGTCGTGAGGCTGATCGGATGAGGCGTCTCCTTCCCGCCCTCGCCCGCGACGAGCGCGGCACCAGCCTCATCGAGTTCGGCTTCCTCGCGCCCTTCCTCGCGCTCCTGACGATGGGCGTGATCGACCTCAGCCGCGGCCTCGCCGAGCGCTTCGCCATCCAGCAGGCGGTCAATCGCGGGCTCGAGCTCGTCCAGGCGCGCCCGGCCTATGTCGACGCCGACGACGACGATGTCGACTATAGCTACGTCAAGACCGAGGTCGCGACCGCGGCCGGAGTTCCGGAGAGCCAGGTAACGCTCACCCGATGGCTCGAGTGCGACGGCGACGATGCGGGCGACGTCAACGGCACCTGCGCCTCCGGCCAGGATTCCGCCCGTTACCTGAGGGTCCGGGTCACCAAGAATTTCGAAGCCGAATTCTATTACGACAACATCCCGATGGCGGCCAGCGGAACGCTGAGGACACAATGATGCTGAAACGGCTACTTCGTCGCGACTCCAGGGGAATCGGCGCGGTCGAGTTCGCGCTCGTCGCCCCGGTCCTGATCTCGTTCGTCATCGGCATCAGCCAGATGGGCAAATTGTTCTTCGCCAACGCCGACATGAAGAACGCGATGGCGCACGGCGCGCGGGCCGCCTCGGTGTGGCCGGTGCCCGAGGATTCGACCATCCTCGCCGCCGTCAACGACCGTCTCGCCCGGACCAGCGGACTCTCCAAGGCGAATGTCGAGATCGAGCGCGATCAGGACGACAATGGCAACGATTTCGTCGAGATCGAGATGACCTATCAGGTCCCCCTCGAGTTCATCTTCTTCAACGTCGGCCCGGTCACGCTCCGGGACAGCCGCAAGGTCTACATCCAGATGGACGGCACGGCGCCCGAGAACGACAATACGGGAAGCACGACCACCGGCAGCACGACGAGCAGCACGACCGGCGGTACCACCGGCACCACCACCACCACGGGCGGAACCACCAGCACGACGACCGGCGGCACGACCAGCACCACCGGTGGCACGACCAGCACGACGGGCGGCACGACCAGCACCACGTCGGGCGGAACGACCTCGTCGACCAGCGCCACCAGCGCCAGCTCGACCGGCGGCACCAGCGCGACCAGCGCCAGCTCGACGAGCTCGACCAGCTCGACGACCAGCGCCAGCTCGAGCAACGGCAACAGCAACGGCAACAGCAGCCACGGCCACGGCAATTGCAACAAGAAGTGCTAGGCTGAGCCGCCCGCGAACCGCGTCGCCGTTCGCGGAGTGGGCGAAGCCCCGCCGGCCGGCCCGCGAGGCCCAACCCCGCCGACCGCCCCGGCCCCCCCCCCCCGCCGGAGCCCCCCCCACACCCCCCCCCGGCGGCCCCGCCCGGCCGGCGGGCCGGCGAGGCCGAACCCGTCCGACGGCGCGGGCCGCCCCGCGCCGTCTTCGCCCCCTCAACGCCCCCCCATGCCGTCCCGGCCCTGCCTCCCCCCGTCGCGCCTCCGGAACCCGGATCGGCGACCCACGTTGGTCCGCTTTCGCCCCAGAAAGGGGAGTGTATGCGTATGTCCAACGGCCGCACCCGCCTCGAATCGCTCGGCTGCTGGCTTTCCGAGAAAGTCGCCGACGTCTCCGCCCACCCGTTCGCCCAGGTCGGCCTCGTCCTGGTCTGCATCCTCTGGTTCGCCTTCGCCTGGCGGGTCGACTGGCTGACCGCGGGCCTCTCGATCCTCGCCATCACGCTGACCCAGATGGTGCTCAACCGCCAGAAGGAGCGCGAGAAGGACGCCCACCGCCGCGACGTCGCCCTCCACGCCAAGCTCGACGAGCTCGTCATCGCCTCGCGCCGGGCCCGCGACGAGCTCGCCGGAATCGAGGAGCTGGAGGAGGAGGAGATCGAGGCGCTGAAGCTGCCCGCGAGCCGCGCGGCGACCGCAAAGCGGTCGCAAGCCGCGAGCGGAGACAGCGAAGCCCGGGCGGCGAGGCGCGTCGCCTAGAGCGACGCGAACGCGACCGACGGGGTTCCCATGAAAGTAGTACTTTCATGGGGTTCCATTCACGGCCGCCCGTGACGTCCCCCTCCGACGGATTGCCCGCTTGACTCCGTACCATGGTACGGAAGCTATAGGGTGATTCGCGGCCTCGGCGATCCTGCCCGGGCCCGTTGAGGAGAAAGACCATGACGACCGAAACCAAAGCCCCCTGCACCTGCGCCCCGGCCCGCGGCGGCTGCCGCTGCGACCCCTGCGCCTGCAAGAATTGCGGCTGCAACTGAGCCCCGCCCCCTCTCCCGCCCCGGCGCGGGAGAGGGCGCCCCCTTTTTCCGGAAAGGATTCCGCTCATGGCCGACATGACCATCGCCCGGCTCGCCGCGGCCGGCTCGGTCGGGGTCGAGACGATCCGCTATTATCAGCGCCGCGGCCTGCTCGCCCTTCCGCCCCGCGCCGGCGCCGTCCGCCGATACGGGCCGGCCGAGCTTCGCCGCCTGCTCTTCATCCGCCGCGCCCAGGCCGCCGGCTTCACCCTCGAGGAGATAGGCGAGCTTCTCGCCCTCGATTCGGGCCAGGACCGCGCCCGAGTCCGGGCCCTCGCCGGCGAGCGCCTCGCCGCGCTCGAGGCCAGGATCGCCGAGCTCGAAGCCGCCCGCTCCGCCCTCACCCGCCTCAGCCGCGCCTGCGCGTCCGGGACGAAAGGGCCTTGTCCGATCCTGGAGGCGTTCGAAAGCTGAGCCGGCAGAGGTTCTGGTGTCAGTCGTCCGGCGACGGGACCGGCCGATTTTTCAACGCAAAGACGCAAAGACGCAAAGATTCCGCGAAGCGGACCCACTCATCGGCAATCGATGATTGCCGCGCCTCCGGTTACGCTCCGGCATGGGGGGCGCTCCGCGCTCTTTGCGTCTTCGCGTCTTTGCGTTGAAGACTCCAGCCGGCACCGCGCACTCGGACTTCCGCCGGAAGCCCGTCCCGTCACACCTCGTCGAAATAGAGATGCCTCGGCCAGACGTCGCGGTCGCGCGCCGCCGCGATCTGGGCCTCGACCGCCTCGAGCTCGGCCTGCTCGGGGGGATCGGGCGGCCCTTCCCCTTCCGGCTCGACGAGGTCGATCTCGGGGTGCAACTCGGCATAATCGGCCCAGTAGCGGCCGAGCCGGATCCACAATTCGGTCATCCGCTCGAGCCGGCCCTGCATCCAATCGAGCCGGGCCCGGGTCCGCGCCTCGGCCCGCGCCGCCGCCGCCGCGGCGGCCGCCTGCGGAAGCCCGAGCGCGATATGGTCGGCGATCCGGGCCCGCCGAAACTCGGCCCAGTCCGCCTCGGTGACCCGGTCGTCGAAGCTCATCCGCCGCCTCCTATCCGCCGGTTGAAATCGGACAGCATTCCGTCGAATTCCTTGCGCAGCCGCCTGCGGTCCTCGGCCGAAGGCTTGCTCGCCGCCTGTTCCGCTCGAACCTCGGCCTCGATCCGGGGCCGAAGCTCCTTCTCGATCTTCTCCCGGAGCGCCTTGACCTGGGGCCCGTAGCGGCCCGAATCGCCGCCCTCGAGCAGCATCTTGAACACGGCGTCGGAGCGCTTGCGCTTGGTCCCGACCACCGTGCCGCCCTGGACGGCCGCCTCCTCGATCCCGGTCACGCCGCGCTCCCAGGCCATCGGGCTCACCCGCCCCCCCGGCCGGGCCCGCGCCGCCCGGCACAGGGACTCGAATTCCGGATCCTTCTTCTCATGCTTGTAGAAAGTGGTCGGCGAGATGTGCGCGTCCCGGCACGCCTCCGCCACCGTCGCTCCGCGCGCCAGCGCCTCAAGGCAGGCCGCCTTCTTGGCCGGCGTGAAGCCGCCTTTCTTCCATGCCAGCGCCATGTCGCTTCTCCTTACCCGCTCAGACGTCGCGAAAATGGAGGTGACGCGGCCAGCGGTCCTCGTTCACCGCCGCCATCACGTCCGCGTAAATGGCCTGGGCCAGGGCTTCTTCCGGAGGCTCGGGCACCTCGGGGGCGTCCTCGCTCTCCCAGTCGATCTCCGGCCGGGCGTCCATATATTGGAGATAGGCCTCGCCGGCCCGGTCCTGCATGGCGAGGAACGCCTCCATCCGCTCGCTGAACCAGTCGTGGCGGAGCCGGGTGCGCTCGCATTTGAGCTCCGCCTGCGCCTGCGCCTCCGCTTCGGGAATGCCCATGCCGACCAGATCCTCCTTCAGCCTGGCGGTGAATTCCGCCCAGTCCGGCGGCGGCGGCCGCCGCCTCTTCTTCGGCCATCGCCCGAGTCCCCATGTCTCCTCATCCTCAGCCATCGCACGCCTCCGCTACGATCGGCGGAGGCCCCACCCCCGCCGACCGATTCGCCACTTTCGGATTGTCTCAAATCAATTCCTACATTGGAAGTTCTTTTTTTGTTCCGCCAGGGCGAGCCTGGTGCAACCGCGTTGCACCCGGACTCGCCCCCGCGCGGCCGGCGGGGCGGCCGGCTGCACCGGCCGAACCCGTCCGACGTCACGGCCGCCCGTGACGTCCCCCCGTCCCCGCGCTTCAGCCGCCCCGCAACCCACCGCCCAATCCCACGCCCCCCTTGCGTCAGCCGTCAGTCCCGCCGAGGAAGGGTCCCGGCGCAAAGGACGAAACCATGCTGAACTTCCCGATCCTCCTCGCTCTGGCGCTGACTCCCACCGCCGCCCAGCCCGCCCCCAAGGCGCCTTTCGTCTGGCAAGACGGCGATCGGCCGCTGCCTCCCCATCCGTCGCGCGCGGCGAGAGACGGCTTCGCGGCGATGATGCTCGTCACCCCCGACGCCGACGCCTTCATCGCCGAATGGCAGAAGCCCGAGACCCCGAACGTGGCGACGACCGAGCGGATCGCGCGCGACAAGCCGGTCTTCGCGATGCTGCTCGTCGCCGGCTGCCGCCCCGCCGCCGACGGCAATTGCCGCGTCGCCGCCGAATTCCGCATGAAGCGTCCCGACGGCGCCCCTTATGGCGAAGCCCGTCGCGGCCTCGCCCTCGACGGCCCGCCCGCCCCCGGCGGCAACCTCCAGCTCGCCATGGCCACGCTCGGCTTCAGCCTGGATCCTCCGGACCCCCCGGGCCGCTACACGATCGTCGCCACCCTTACCGACGAGATCGCCGGCGTGACGCTCACCGTGGAGCAATCCGTGGAAGCGGACAAGGCGCCCAGGAAGCGCTGACCGGCCAAACCGCCCGCGAACAGCGAAGCGGTTGCGCGGCAACCGTGAGCAGTGAGCGGAGCCGGCGCAGCGCCCGGCCGGCGGGGCGGGCCGCCCTGCGTCCTTCTTCTAGCTTCCCCTGAACCCCTAGGAGCTAGTCACCCCATCAGCCGCATCGAGCCCCCGTCACCCCCTCACCGCCCCGGTCGCCAACCTAACCCAGAGGCTCGACATTCCGGGCCTCCCGCCCCTTGGGCCCGTCGATCGCGTCGAGGCTGACCGCCTGCCCCTCCTGAAGGATCGCCCGCCGCCCGCCCCTGACGTGCGAATGAAAGACGAAGGCCTCGCTCCCATCCTCGAGCGCGATCACCCCATAGCCCTTGTCCTGATTGTAGAATTTCACCGTCCCCATCTGCGGCATGGCCTGGCCCCTCCCTTCGCCGTTCCGGACTCGATCCGGGATCCCCCTTCAAACGAACATCAGATATCCAAACCCCGCGATTGACAACCTTCCGGGGCGGGCGGAGTTTGGCCCCGAAGAGACCGGCGATGGACGCCCCCCGCAAGCAGAAGCCGAAGCATCCGCCGCTCGAGCCCCGTCCGACGGGCCGCAAGCCCGACGGCGACGAAATGTACGACCGGGTCATGAAGCGCTACCCCAGGACGATGGCACGCCTTGGCCGAGCCGCCTGAGAGCAGCGCCGCGGATGCGAAGCAGCCGCAAGCCTCGAACTGAGTCGGCGCAGCGCCCGGCCGGCGGGGCGGCGCAGCCGAACCCGTCCGACGGCGCAGGCCGCCCTGCGCCCTACTTCGCCACTCCCGCCAGCCGCCGCACGTCCGCCTCGAGCCACGCCAGGCAATCCTCCCCGCCCTCATTCTCCCAAACCAGATGAGCCGAGATCAGCGCGATCTTCATCGCCAGCGCCTCCAGATCCGGCGCCGGCGCCGCCAGCAGCGCAAGCATCGCCGCATCGGCGACGCCGACGAACAGCCCGTACTCGTCGTCCAGGGCCTCCTGCTCATCGAACGACCGTCCTCCGGGCCCCGCCGAAGCCGCCGAGGTAGCCGCCTCGAACTTCGCCCGCGCGGCTCAGCCAATCTCGGCGAAGGCGCGGACCGCGAAGGTGCCCATCTCCGCGATCTTCGGAGGCGCCGCGGTGAAGCGGAAGCCGCCCGGCGGAAGCGCGGCGAGGCCGGTCATATGCTCGACGATCAGGGTTCCGGCGCCGAGCAGGATGGTGTGGACCGGGCGCCGGCGGGTCCTTGTGTCGTCGATATTGTAGCTGTCGATGCCGACCAGGGCGGCGCCCCGTTCGGCGAGCAGGCGCGCGGCGGCTTCGGCGAGGAAAGGATGGTCCGACCCATAAGCGTCGGTGCGCCAGTGGCGGTCCCAGCCGGTGTGGACGAGCACGGCCTTGCCGGCGACGTCGAGGCCGTCGAACAGCGCCGCTCCGGCCTCCATCGCCTCGGCACGGACGCAGAGGCCGGGGAGGCCCGCCAGCCGCTCGAGCGCGACGGCGGCGAGGTCGTCGCCCTCCGCATAGCGGTGGAAGGGCGTGTCGAGATAGGTGCCGGTATTGGCGACCATGTCGATCCGGCCGATCTGGAAGCTCGAGCCGTCGTCATAATCGGCGGCGGAGGCTTCGCGCTCCCAGAAGTCGCAAATGTGCGGCGCGGGCAGGCCCTTGTAGGTGACCATCCCGTGCTCGATCCTGTGGCTAAGGTCGATCAGCATCGAAGAGAGCCTGGCAATAAGCGCGGTGGGCGGCGAAGGCCCTCGGCTTCTTTTCCTTCAGTCGCCGGTAGAAGGGCTCGGCGACCCGGAGGTCGCCGCTGTCGACCTGGGCCCTGGTCCGGCCGATCTTGCGTCCGGTGTCGGCCATGATCAGGCCCCAAGTCATCAGGTCGCCGACTTGCGCCGGGGTCGGCTCCTTGCCGGCGACGAGCTTGAGCGAGGCCGCGCAGGACACCGCCTGATGATAGAAGAGCTCGGCCGGCGGCTCATAATCCCCGCCGGCCTTGGCCGCCATCGCGAGCAGCAGCAGATCGATCATCAAGTCACCCTTTCCGTCCGGCCTCAGGCGGCGAGCTTCCTCAGCACATAGTGGAGGATACCGCCGGCGCGGAAATATTCGAGCTCGTTCAGAGTGTCGATGCGGACCCGGGCGGTGAAGGCGAAGGCCGAGCCGTCCGCCTTCGTCACCCGGACCTCGATCTCCTGGCGCGGCTGAAGGGTCGCGATGCCGGCGATGGCGAAGGTCTCGGTGCCGTCGAAGATCGGCACGTCGCCGACGAACTGGAGCGGGACGACGCCCATGCCGACCAGATTGGAGCGGTGGATCCTCTCGTAGGTCTCGGCGATGACGGCCCGGACTCCGAGCAGATTGGTGCCCTTGGCCGCCCAGTCGCGCGACGAGCCGGTGCCATATTCCTTGCCGGCGATGACGACGAGCGGAATGCCCTCCGCCTTGTAGCGCATCGCCGCGTCGTAGATGGGCAGGGTCTCGCCCGAGGGGATGTGGCGGGTGAGGCCGCCCTCGGTGCCCGGGATCATCCGGTTCTTGATCCGGATATTCGCGAACGTCCCTCTCATCATCACTTCGTGATTGCCGCGGCGGGCGCCGTAGGAGTTGAAGTCGGCGCGGCTGACCTGATGCTCGGAAAGGTAATTCCCGGCCGGGCTGTCCGCCTTGATCGCGCCGGCGGGGGAGATGTGGTCGGTGGTGATGGAATCGCCGAAGATCGCCAGCGGCCGCGCGTCGTGGATGTCGGACGGCGGCACCGGGGTCATCGTCATGCCTTCGAAATAAGGCGGGTTCTGGATGTAGGTCGAGCCCGCCGACCAGGCATAGGTCTCGCCCCCCGCGACGGGGATCGAGCGCCACTGGGCGTCGCCCTTGTAGACGTCGGCATAGCGCGAGCGGAACATGTCGCCATGGACATGGGCGTCGATCAGCCGGCGGACCTCGTCGTTGGTCGGCCAGACGTCCTTGAGGAAGACCGGCTGTCCGTCCGAGCCGGTGCCCAGAGGCTCCTCGATCATGTCGCCGGCGACCGTTCCCTTCAGCGCATAGGCGACGACGAGCGGCGGGGAGGCGAGGTAATTGGCGCGCACGTCGGGCGACACCCGGCCCTCGAAATTGCGGTTGCCCGAGAGGACCGAGGCGGCGACGAGGTCGTGCCTGGCGATCGCCGCGGAAATCGGCTCGGGCAGCGGCCCCGAATTGCCGATGCAGGTGGTGCAGCCGTAGCCGACCAGGTCGAAGCCGATCGCGTTCAGATCCTCGGAGAGGCCGGCGCGGTCGAGATAGTCGGTGACGACCTGGCTGCCCGGCGCAAGCGACGTCTTCACCCAGGGCTTGGAATCGAGCCCCCTGGCCCGGGCCTTGCGGGCGACGAGGCCGGCGGCGATGAGCACGGCCGGGTTGGAGGTGTTGGTGCAGGACGTGATGGCGGCGATGACGACGTCGCCATGGCCGATGTCGGGCACGGCGGCGTCGCCGGCGACGGCATGGCGCTGGCCGAGCTCGGCGAGCTCATGGCCATATTCCTTCGTGAAATTGGCGATGAACTCCTCGTCGACCCGGCTCAGCGGCACCTTGTCCTGAGGCCGCTTGGGGCCGGCGAGCGAGGGCTCGACGCTGTCCATGTCGAGGTCCAATGTGTCGGTGAAGAGCGGCTCGTGATAGGCGCCCGGCTCGAGCCACAGGCCCTGCGCTTTGGCATAGGCCTCGGTGAGCGCGATCTGGTCCTCGGAGCGGCCGGTGAGGCGCATGTAATCGAGCGTCTTGCCGTCTACGGGGAAGAAGCCGCAGGTCGCGCCATATTCGGGCGCCATGTTGGCGATGGTGGCGCGGTCGGCGACCGACAGAGCGGAGACTCCGGCGCCGTAGAATTCGACGAAGCGGCCGACGACGCCTTTGGCGCGAAGCATCTGGGTGACGGTGAGGACGAGGTCGGTGGCGGTGATCCCCTCCTGAAGCGACCCGGTGAGGTGGAAGCCGACGACCTCGGGGATGAGCATCGAGACCGGCTGGCCGAGCATCGCCGCCTCCGCCTCGATCCCGCCGACGCCCCAGCCGAGGACTCCGAGGCCGTTGACCATGGTGGTGTGGGAATCGGTGCCGACGAGCGTGTCGGGATAGGCGACGGCCTCGCCGTTCGGATCGTTGGACGACCAGATTCCGCGGCTGATATATTCGAGATTGACCTGGTGGCAGATGCCGGTGCCGGGTGGCACCACCTCGAAATTGTCGAACGCCTTCGAACCCCATTTCAAAAATTCGTAGCGCTCCATGTTGCGATGATATTCGAGCTCGACATTCTGGGCGAAGCTCTGCGGAGTCCCGAACGCGTCGACCATGACGCTGTGATCGATGACGAGATGGACCGGCACCTGCGGATTGATCTGCGCCGCATTCCCCCCGAGCCTCGCCATCGCATCGCGCATCGCGGCGAGATCGACCACCGCCGGCACCCCGGTGAAATCCTGCATGAGCACGCGCGCGGGTCGGTACTGGATCTCCTTGGTCGAGGAGCGTTCCTTCTGCCAGTCGACCAGAGCCTGGATGTCGGCGCGGGTGACGGTCTTGCCGTCCTCGAAGCGGAGCAGGTTCTCGAGCAGGACCTTCATCGAGAAGGGCAGGCGGGAGACGTCGCCGAGGGCGGCGGCGGCTTTTTCGAGGGAGTAATAAGCGTAGGTCTTGGAGCCTACCTGGAGCTGGGTGCGGGTATTGAGGGCGTTGTTGCCGACGGCGGTCATCGGAGGCCTTTCGGGTTCGGCGGGCTTTCGCCGAGGCGAAAACACATCAGGATGTGATTTGGGGCGGCTCTAGCAATGGGGGGACCTAGTGTGAAGGGTCACACCCTTCGTCATGCCGGACTCGATCCGGCATCACCTTCGACGTTCCACGTGAAGTTCAGGTGGGTCCCGGATCAGGTGCGGGGTGAGGGGGAAGGCCTCATACGAACTTCGTATGTGGCGAATTTTCCGATGCTACAGATTGCGCTTTGCGTTAAAATCGCAGCGGAATGAACGCGCCGAACCATCCCCGGATCGTGGCCGATCCCGCAATCTGCGGCGGCGAGCCGATCGTTCGAGGCACGCACGTCCCGGTGGCGAATATCCTTCGCCTGCTGGAGGATGGGGACACCGAGCAGACGCTTGTCGCCGACTTCCCGCCCCTGACCGTCGCCGACGTTCGAGCCTGCCGTGCCTATGCGGCGGCTACGGGCCTGCGCGCCAGGAGAGGCGATTGGATCGACAAGTTCGAGGGAGCGCTGGACGAAGATTTCGCGCGCGGCGCTCTCGACCCATGGCCGGAAAGCGAGCAGCGGGACGCCAGCCTCGGCTGATGCGCTATCTTATCGATACCAACATTTTCATTGCGGTCACGGTTCGTCGTGAACGTCCTTTGAGCCGCCGGTTGCACTATCACTGGCAGGAAAGTGCACTGTCGGTCATCGTCCTGCATGAACTCTACGCGGGAGCTTTCGAGAGCAACCGGCGGGCCCAGAGCCTTGAAGCCATCTTCGAGATGAGCCTGCCGCTCCTTCGCTTCGACGAGGGCGACGCCCGAGAGGCCGGGGAGATCAAAGCTGACCTCAAGCGCAAGGGCACTCCTATCGGCCATAACGACATCCTCATCGCCGGCCAGGCGCGGGCTCGGGGGCTGACGGTGGTGACCCGCAATGTCGGGGAGTTTCGGCGGGTGGAGGAGCTTGAGGTGGAGGCGTGGGCAGGGTGAGCAAGGAGCGGATAGCACTTGCGGCCTATCGCGAGGCGGGACGGGCGTTCACCGCCGCGACAGTTTCATCCTTCTAGTTTCGCCTGCGAAAGGAGAGCCCTCATGCTCCATTTCGCCCTTGCCGCCCTGCTCGCCGCCACGCCCGCCCCCGCCAATCCGCAGATCGACTATCCCGGCTTTCGCGACCTCACGCTCAGCGTCGAGGAGTATCGGCGGACCCGGCTCGTCGACTGGAAGGGCTTCGCCGCCGCGGCCCGGCAGCCGGACGTGCTGATCCTCGACGCCCGCTCGGCCTCGGCCTTCGAGCGCGGCCATATCGAAGGCGCGGTCAACCTCCCCTTCACCGACTTCACCGACCAGAGCCTCGCCGCAATCATCGGCAAGAGGGACCGGCCGATCCTCATCTATTGCAACAACAATTTCCGCAACGACGCGCCGCCGGTGCAATTGAAGTCGGTCCGGCTCGCGCTCAACATCCAGACTTTCATCAATCTCGTCGGCTACGGCTATGACAACGTCCGCGAGCTGAACGAGGTGATCGACTTCAACGATCCTAAGGTGCGGTGGGTGAAGGGCTGAGCGCTTTTCCAAGCCAGTCCGGCACCAGCGCGCCGCCGAGGTCGTCGACCCGCCGGTGCTCCACCGCCAGGCCCAGCCCGGGGTAATGGATCCGGGTGCGCGGGCCCGCCGCATCCGCGGGCGCGACGACCAGCCGCCGGTTGACCTTCGAGCGATAGTTCATCCGCGCCGTATTCTCCTGGCCGACATAGCAGCCCTTGGTGAAGCTCACCCCGTTCAGCTCGGCGGCATTACATTCGAGCCAGAGAATCTTGTCCGAGCCGAGCTCGGCGCGGCCTTCCGTGACTCCCAATGAAAGCCGATGGGCGAGCCAGCCTTCCGCGCTCCCGCCGGGCGGCGCGAGCCAGCGGCGGCCGAGCCCGGCCAGACGCGGGTCGCTCACGCCGTCGCCCTCCGTCGCCCAATGGACCGCCAGCCCCTCGACCGGTCCGATCGCGATCTTGCGCCTGAGCCGGTAGAGCGCCAGCCGCCTCGCCAGATCGCCCGCCGCCTCGGCTTCGCAGTCGATCAGCACGTCCTCGCCTTCGGCCCACAGGATGAAGTCGAACAGCGCCTTGCCCTGCGCCGTCAGCAGGCCCGCCCACAGCGGCCGGTCCGGCGCGAGCAGGGCGAGGTCGTGGGTCACCAGCCCCTGCAGGAAGCCGCGCACGTCCTCGCCCGACAGGCGAAGGATAGAGCGGTCGGGGAGGGTGGTCGCGGCCATGACCCCGATCTAGGGACTTTGCATCTTTCGTCCAACCGTCACCCTGAACTTGTTTCAGGGTCCAGTTTCGAGCATCGCGGCGGTCATCGACCTGGATCCTGAAACAAGTTCAGGATGACGCGAGAGACATGACCGAACCGACCCGCCTGACCCTGCGCCGCCCCGACGACTGGCACGTCCATCTGCGCGACGGAGCGATGCTGGCGGCCGTCGCGCCCTTTACGGCACGGCAGTTCGCACGCGCGATCGTGATGCCGAACCTGGAAATTCCGGTCACCACCGCGGCCATGGCCGAGGCCTATCGGACGCGCATCCTCGCCGCCGCGCCGGGCTTCACGCCGCTGATGACCTGCTATCTGACCGACGATTCCGACCCGGCGGAGCTGACCGGCGGGTTCGAGCGCGGCGCCTGGGCGGCGGCCAAGCTCTATCCCGCCCACGCCACCACCAACAGCGCGCACGGAGTTACCGACGTCGCGAATATCTATCCGGTGCTGGAGGCCCTGCAGCGCGTCGGCATGCCCCTGCTGATCCACGGCGAGGTCACCGATCCGGACGTGGACCTGTTCGACCGGGAGAAAGTGTTCATCGACCGAATCTTCGCGGGCCTCGTGCGCGACTTCCCCGGGCTCCGGATGGTGTTCGAGCATATCACCACCGCCGACGCCGCGGATTTCGTCCTCGCCGGCGGCGACAATATCGCGGCGACGATCACGCCCCAGCATCTGATCCTCAACCGCAACGCTCTGTTCGCCGGCGGCCTCAGGCCCCACGCTTATTGCCTGCCCGTCGCCAAGCGCGAGGCGCATCGCCGGGCGGTGCGCAAGGCGGCGGTTTCGGGCTCGCCCAAATTCTTCCTCGGCACCGACAGCGCCCCGCACGCCGTCGAGCGCAAGGAATCGGGTTGCGGCTGCGCCGGCATCTTCAACGCGCCCTTCGCCCTGGAAAGCTACGCCGGGGTGTTCGAGGAGGAGGGCGCGCTCGACCGGCTGGAGGGGTTCGCGTCGGAACATGGCCCGCGTTTCTACGGCCTGCCGCTCAACGAGGAGCGGGTGGTGCTGGAGCGGGCGGGGGCGAGGGTGCCGGACTCGCTGCCGGCGGCGGGGACAAGGGTGATTCCCTTCCATGCGGGCGAAACCTTGCCCTGGCGCTTCGCCGGGATCGAGGGCCGGTAGGGACAAACTTAACGATCCTCCGGGCATGAACCGGCCTCGGGAAAACGGGGACGATCATGCGTAACTGGGCGAAGGCATTGCAGCGCGACCTCGAGGCGCCGGTGGCGGCGCGGCGGATCGGCAGCGGCTGGTTCGCCGGCTTCTTCGCGCTCCTTCTGGCGATCTTCGGCCTGTGCCTGGTCGTCTCGCTGCGCTGGCCGGCGGTCTTCGCGACTCCCGAGCTCGAGCGGCTTCGCGACTGGACCGGCTTCCGGGCGGTCGTCCACGTCGTGCTGCTCGCCGCTTATGCGCTCGCCTTGCTCAGCCTGATGCTTCGAACCCGCAAGATCCTCGGCGCGGCGGCGCTCGCGCTGGCGCTCGTCGCCACCCTGCTCGGCGGGGCACAGGTGCAGCCGGGTGAGGGACGGGATTGGGGCCTGTTCTTCGGAGTCGACTTCTTCGCCGTCAACATGATCGCGACCGGGCTGATGTTCGCGCCGATCGAGCGCCTGTTCCCGCACCGCAAGGAGCAGCGCCTGTTCCGCGCCGAATGGCGGGAAGATCTGTTCTATTATCTGGTCAGCTCGATGCTGGTGCAGCTGATCACCTTCCTCGCGCTCGCCCCTTCGGCCTTCGTCATGGCGAAGACCGGCGGCTTCGCGGAGTTCCGGGCGGCGGTGGCGGCGCAGCCCTGGGCGCTCCAGTTCCTGGAGGCGATGATCCTGACCGATCTCGCCCAATATTGGTTCCACCGCGCCTTCCACCGGATGCCTTTCCTGTGGGGTTTCCACGCCGTCCACCACAGCGCGAAGTCGATGGACTGGCTTGCCGGAGCGCGAATGCACTTCATCGAGATCGTGGCGCTGAGGGGGATCACGTCGCTGCCGCTGCTGACGCTCGGCTTCGCGCCCTCGGTGATGCAGGCCTATGTCGGCTTCGTCTACGTCTACTCGTCCCTCGTGCACGCCAATTTGCGCGGCGATTTCGACCGGCTCGGACGCTTCCTGGTGACTCCGCGCTACCACCATTGGCATCACGCCATCGAGGCGGAGGCGGTGGACAAGAATTTCGCGATCCACTTCCCTTGGCTCGACCGGCTGTTCGGCACCTATCTGCTGCCCAAAGGGAAATGGCCCAGCGGCTATGGCGTGCCGGAGCCGGTGCCCAAGGGCTACCGGGCGCAGACGCTCTACCCGTTCAGGCGCAGGGCACCGGGCACGGAGGCCGCTCCCAACCCGTCATCCTGAACTTGTTCAGGATCCAGTCCGGAGACCGCCGGACCGGTGGAGATTTGGACCCTGAAACAAGTTCAGGGTGACGCCCTGGGCTGACGTCCGCCAACAAAAAAGCCGGCCGCTCCGAGGAGCGGCCGGCTTCTTTCGTCCCGCGAGGGACGCTTACTGAATCGGCTGCAGATTCACCGCCGCGGTCTTGCCGCGCCGGTCGACCTCGAGCTCGAACTCGACCCGGTCGCCCTCGTTGAGGCTGACCATGCCGGCGCGCTCGACCGCCGAGATGTGCACGAAGGCGTCGGGCTGGCCGTCGTCGCGGCTGATGAAGCCGAAGCCCTTCATCGCGTTGAAGAACTTGACCGTGCCCTGGGCCTTTTCGCCGGTCAGCTGGCGCTGCGGCCCGCCGCCGCCGCCCGGGGCGCCATAGCCGCCGCCGCGCGGACCGTCGCGGTCCTCGCGCGGCGCCCGCTCCTGCACCGGCATCGGCTCGCCCTCGATCTTGAGGTCGGTCGCCGACACCCGGCCCCCGCGGTCGACGAGCGTGAACTCGAGCGGCTGGCCGTCGGCGAGGCCGGTAAGGCCCGCCTGCTCGACCGCCGAAATGTGCACGAACACGTCCTCGCCGCCATCGTCGCGGACGATGAAGCCGAAGCCCTTCTGGCCGTTGAAGAATTTGACCACGCCTTTGCCCTGGCCGACGACCTGGGGAGGCATTCCGCCGCCACCGCCGCCGCCGCCGCCGCCGCGGAAGCCGCCGCCACCGCCGCCGCCGAAGCCGCCGCCACCGCCGCCGCGGAACCCGCCGCCGCCGCCGCCGCCGAAGCCGCCGCCACCACCGCCGCGATAGCCGCCGCCACCGCCGCCGCCGAACCGGTCACCGCCGCCGCCATAGCCGCCGCCACCGCCGA
>JBEVDE010000351.1:0-3808 GCA_040514175.1 Allosphingosinicella sp.
CGGGCTGATCATCCATACGATCGAAATGCTGAGCTGATTCCCCCTCCCTGCACGCAGGGAGGGGAGAAGCTATCCGTCGCTGACCCGCTCCACCTCCGCCCCGACCGCCTGGAGCTTCTCCTCGAGCCGCTCGTAGCCGCGGTCGAGATGGTAGACCCGGTGGACCTGGGTCTCCCCCTGGGCGGCAAGGCCGGCGAGGACCAGGCTCATCGAGGCCCGAAGGTCGGTCGCCATAACCTCGGCGCCGACCAGCCCCTCGACTCCGCGCACCACCGCCGAGCGGCCGCGCACCTCGATCTCGGCGCCCATCCGGTTCAATTCGGGGACGTGCATGTAGCGATTCTCGAAGATCGTCTCGGTCAGCAGGCTGGTGCCCTCGGCGAGGGTGAGCATCGCCATGAACTGCGCCTGCATGTCGGTCGGGAAGGCGGGGTAGGGGGCGGTCGAGATGGACAGCGGCCTCAAGGCGCCGTCGGCGGTGACCCGGACCCCGTCGGCCGTATCATCGACGATCAGGCCGGCGTCGCTCAAGCCGGAGAGGATCGAGGGCATCGTCTCCTTGCGCGCGCCGACCAGCTCCAGCGAGCCGCCGGTGATCCCCGCCGCGCAGGCGTAGCTTCCGGCTTCGATCCGGTCGGCCATCACCGCATAGGTGGCGCCGTGGAGGCGATCCTTGCCGCGGATCGTCAGCGTGTCGGTCCTCAGGCCCTCGATGTCGGCGCCCATCGCGATCAGGCATTTGGCGAGGTCGGTGATCTCGGGCTCGCGGGCGGCATTCTCGATCACCGTCTCGCCCTTGGCGAGAACCGCGGCCATCAGCGCATTCTCGGTGGCGCCGACGGAGACGAAGGGGAAGGTGATGGTGCCGCCCTGGAGGCCGCCCTTCGGCGCCCTGGCGCGGACGTAGCCGGCGGCGACCTCGATCTCGGCGCCGAGCGCCTCCAGCGCCTTCAGATGGAGGTCGACGGGGCGCATCCCGATCGCGCAGCCGCCGGGCAGCGATACGGTCGCCTCGCCCGCCCGGGCGACGAGCGGGCCGAGAACGAGGATCGAGGCGCGCATCTTGCGGACGATGTCATAGGGGGCGACGGTCGAGGCGAGGCTGGAGGCGCGCATCGTCATCACCCGGCCGAACTCGTCGGGCCGCGAGCCCTCGATCGTGGTCGAGACTCCGAGCTGGTTGAGGAGGTGGCCGAAGCTGTCGACGTCGGCGAGGCGCGGCAGGTTCCTCAGCGTCAGCGGCTCGTCGGTGAGCAGGGCGCAGGGGAGCAAAGTCAGCGCTGCATTCTTGGCGCCGGAAATCGGAATCCGGCCCTCGAGGCGCGTGCCGCCGCGGATGCTGATGCGGTCCAGGAGAGGGTCTGACGGCTTTCGCGGGGGGGTGCAAGATGGACTCCCCTCCCCGGAAGGGAGGGGCTGGGGGTGGGAGCGAGCGGAGCGAGCCTTAGGGACTCCGAGTTTCGGCCGCCTTCGGCGGACCCACCCCCGACCCCTCCCTTTCAGGGAGGGGAGGGTTCACGCCTTCTCCAGCGTGCACTGCAGCGGGTGCTGGTTCTGCCGGGCATAATCGATCACCTGGGAGACCTTGGTCTCGGCGACCTCGTAGCTGACCACGCCGCAGACCCCGACGCCGCGCTGGTGGACGGCGAGCATCACCCGGGTCGCGTCCTCGATCCCCATCTTGAAGAACATCTGGAGGACCTGAACGACGAACTCCATCGGCGTATAGTCGTCGTTGAGCATCAGCACCTTGTAGGGCGACGGCGTCTTGGTGCGGGTGCGCGTGCGGGTGGCGACGCCCAGACCGGGGTCGTCGACGTCCCCGCCCTTGCGCTCGTCGGCGCCCGTGATTTCATCCCTGATCATCACCATGCCCTAGATAGGGTACGCGGCCATTTGGCGGCAAGAGATTCGCGTTCGCCACCGGCGCTAAAGCTCAACCGTCCGTCGCGGTTCCCGCAACGCAAAAAGGGCGGCCCCCGCGGGGGCCGCCCTTACTGCACCAGCTGGCGCTGTGGCTCTCTTTACAGAGCGACGGCGGCCTTAACGCGCTCGGCGGCGACCGAGTAGCGGCTGGCGAGAGGCTCGGCGACGTCGCCGGCGAGCTTGATCATCGTCTCGGAGAGCTTGCTGCTCTCGGCGACGAAACCGTCGAACTGCGTGCGGGCGAACTCGCCCTGCAGACGGAAGAAATCGGTGGCCGACTTCACCTCGGTGAAGCTCTTCAGGGCCGCGGACGCGCCCTCGAAGCTCTTGCGGCTATACTCGGCGACTTCCTGACCGACGGTCTCGAGGCCCTTGGCGACGACCTTGGTGGAGGCGACCATCGCCTCGACATTGCCCTTGCTGAGCTCGGTCATCTCTTCGGCGATGCGGGTGTTGCGCTCGATCTGGGTACGGGCGCGCTCGTTGACGTCGCCGAAGACGGCCTGGAGGCGGTCGGCGACCTGGGCGGTCTCTTTCTTCATGATGCGGGTTCCTTCGTTCTGGATGCGGGTGGTCGGGGTGGCGACCGCGGCGACGATCCGCTTGGCCGGACGGCCGACCGGACGGCCCGTCTTGCGGGCAGGCTTGGCGGCCTTGACGGTGCGGGCCTTGCGAGCCGGCTTGGCGGTCTTCGGCGTGGCAGCCTTGATGACCTTCGCGGCGGCCTTCGCCGGAGCGGCGGCGGCCTTGGCGGCGGCGGCCGGAGCCTCGGCCTTCGGAGTCACCGCCGGAGTGGCGGCCCTCGCGATCGCGGCCGAAGCTTTCGCCGTGGCGTCGACGGCCGCGGCGGCGGTCGGGGTCTGGGTCTGCTGGTCGGCCATTGGGTGTTCCTTTAGATCTATGCTGCGATGCAACATAGGTGAGTCGCGGCAGCGTTTCAAGGAAAAAATGTTGCGGTGCAGCAGAGGACTCGAAATCCTCCCCATCGCGAAGCGGTGGGGAGGGGGACCGCCCGCAGGGTGGTGGAGGGGTAATCCGCCGAGGCCTCTGCCGGCTACCCCTTCCACCAGGCTGCGCCTGGTCCCCCTCCCCGGCAAATGCCGGGGAGGATTTACCGCGCCTTCACGTAGCTCCCCGGCGCGTCCTCGAGCGCCTTCAGCTTGCCCTTGCCGGGCATCCTCGCGCCCTTCGCGGGCATTTTCTTCCCGTTCTGAGCGCCGATCCACTCGATCCAGTCGGGCCACCAGCTGCCCTTGTGCTCGGTCGCGCCGGCGACGAATTCGTCGAGGCTCGCCGGCTTCCCGTCATTGGTCCAATATTGGTATTTCCGGGCTTCGGGCGGGTTGACGACGCCCGCGATATGGCCGCTCCCGGCGAGGACGAAGCGAAGCGGGCCCTGGAAATAATGGGTGATCTTCCAGACGCTTGCGGGCGGGGCGATATGGTCCTCGCGGCCGGCCTGGACGTAGGTCGGGGTCGCGACCTTGTGGATGTCGATCGGGGTGCCGTCGACGACCAGCTCGCCGGCGCGGACAAGCTTGTTGTCGCGGTAGAAGTCCTTGAGATAGGCCGAATGCCATTTGGCGGGCAGGTTGGTCGTGTCCGAATTCCAGTGGAGCAGGTCGAACGGGGCGTAATCCTCCCCCATCAGATAATTGTTGGTGACGTAGCTCCAGATGAGGTCGCGCCCCCTCAGCATGTTGAAGGTGGCGGCCATGTAGCGGCCGTCGAGATAGCCCTTCTCGGCCGAGATCTGGTCGATCAGCTGAAGGGTCTCGTCGGCGACGAACAGGTTGAGATCCCCGGCCTCGGAAAAAATCGACCTGGGCGGTGAAGAAGGTGGCGCTGGCGACCTTGTCGGCCTGGCCGCGGGTTTCGAGCA
>JBEVDE010000353.1:0-5387 GCA_040514175.1 Allosphingosinicella sp.
GCGCGACGATGGTGACGATCTCGCCGTCGCTGGAGCGCTCGGCAATCGCCACCGCCTCGGCGATCCGGGCGTGATCCGCCTCGCTGAACCTCGGCATCACCATCCTCCCGACGCTCCGCCGCCGCCGAACGAGCCGCCGCCGCCGCCGAAACCGCCGCCGCCGCCGCCGTCAAAGCCTCCGAAGCCGCCGCCGCTCGAGCCTCCGCCGCCCCAGCCGCCGCCGAGCCCCGGTCCCCACAGCCAGACTCCGGATCGGCGGTGGCGGCGCCCGCGCCGGCCGCCGCGAATCATCGGCAGGATGACGACGAGGAAGACGATGCCCCAGAAGAGGAGCGGGAAGATCGAGCCGCCGCCGCTTCGGCTGCCCCGCTGGCGCTGCGCCTGCTGGGCGGCGATCGCCTTCTGCTCCGCCTGCTCGGGCGGCGCCTGCAATTGCTCGATGATCGCGTCGGCGCCGGCGTTGATCCCGCCCGGATAGTCGTTCCGCTTGAAGGCGGGGAGAATCTGCTGGGCGATGATCTGGTGGGAGAGGGCATCGGTCATGATCGGCTCGAGGCCGTAGCCGACCTGGATCGTCACCCTGTGCTCGGCGGGGGCGACGAGAAGGATGATCCCGTTATTCGCGCCCTTCTGGCCGATTCCCCAATGCCGGCCGAGCTTGTAGCCATAATCGGCGACGTCATTGCCCTGGAGGCTGGGCACGGTCGCGACCACGAGCTGGCGGCTGCTCGCCGTCTCGACCGCCTCCAGCTTCCGCGCAAGCGCCGCCTCGTCGGCGTCGGGAATGATGTTTGCGGCATCGACGACCCGCCCGGTCAGCTTGGGAAAGTCCTGCGCCGTCGCGGGCGCGGCGACGACGAGCAGGAGGAGGAGGAACAGGCTCCGCATCAGGCCGGCCGGCGTTTGGGCTGAGGCCGCTTGCGATCGCTCCGCAGGAGCGCGGCGATCGCGTCGACGCCCTCCGCGATGGCGCGCTCGCAATGGCCCTGGCGGCAATTGGTGACCACCTGCTTCGCCATGATCCGGGCCGCGCGCCGATCGGTGAGCAGCCCCTCCAGGCCCTTGCCGACCTCGATCCTCGCTTTCTGGTCGGCCGGAGAGACGATCAGAAGCACGCCGTTGTCGAGGCCCTTCTGCCCGACGCCCCAACCATTGCCGAGGCGAAGGCCGAGATCCTCGATCGCCTCGCCGTCGAGGCCCGGCACCGTCACCACCACCAGCTGGTCCGTCGTCGCCTTCTCCAGCGCGGCGAGCCGCGCCGTCAGCTCGGCCTCGGCGGCGGCGCCAAGCACGTCCGCATTGTCGACGACCCGCCCGGTCAGCGCCGGAAGCGGCCGCGCCGGAGCGGCGGTCAGCGGCCGGCGCTGCCCCTCGGCGGCCGGCGCCTGCGCATCGCACGCGGCGCTGCCCAGCAGGAGCAGGGGCAGGAGGAGCGCCTTCAAGGGCCGCGCTCCGGTCAGGCGCCGGTATTCGTGTCGAAATTGACGTCCGGCGCCTGGTCGGCCCCCGGAGTCGTCGCCTGGAAGGTCGCCATCGGCTTGGCCCCGTAGATCACCTTGGCGCCGATCACGTCCGGAAAGGTGCGGATACGGGTGTTATAGGCCTGCACCGCCTGATTGTAGTCGGTGATGCTGATGTTGATCCGGTTCTCGGTGCTCTCGACCTGGCTCATCAGCGTCTGGAAATTGGCCTGGCTCTGAAGCTGCGGATAGGCTTCCTGCAGCCGCTGGAGCGACAAGGTGAGCTGATTCTGGGCCTGGGCGAAATTGGCCAGCGCCTGCGGATCGGTGAGCTGGTCGCCGGTGACCGTGATCCGGGTCGCATTGGACCGCGCCTCGGTGACCCGGGTCAGGATCCGCTCCTCCGACGCGGCGGCGCCCTTGACCGTGGCGACGAGGTTCGGGATCAGGCTTGCGCGGCGCTGGTAGGCGGCCTGCACATTGGCCCATTTGGCCTTGGCCTCCTCCTCGGCGGTCGGGATCGAATTGACTCCGCAGCCGGAGAGCGAAAGCCCGGCCACCGGCACCAGGAAAGCGGTCATCAGGGAAGTGCGCTTCATCTCGGGTCCCTCGTTCATCTGTGGGCAAGCAAGTAGGGACTTCGCTCTGCCCCCGCAACGGGTGCGCTTGCTTTCACTTTAAATTCAGCCCGGATCGCCTATATGGGAGCTGCCGGGTTCGCCCGGCTATGGTGATAAATTGCAGCGTGCAATAGACGCAGCGGACCCGGGGGCGGTACCCGGCGGCTCCACCAAAACCGGTCTTCGGACGGGTTCTGACGGGGCCGAACTAGGATCGACGTGTGTTGAAAAGCGCTGTTTTTGCCCGGCCTGAATGCGCCGTAAAACCGTTCATAACCACAAGTGCCAACGATAACGAGGCGCTCGCGATTGCTGCTTAATCCCAATCCTCACGGATAAGATTAAGTAGGCCAAAAGCGCGGTTGGGCCGAACCGGGCAACAGAATCGGTTCCAGCGGTACGGGGAGCACCGGGCAACAGAAGCTCCCCACTCACTCCTTCCCGCCCGAGCGCTCCGCGGCGAGCGCGAACTCCTTTTCGTCGAGGCCGTGATTGCGGCAGAAGACTCCGCCCGACAGCGGCGGCTTTCCCAGCGTCACGGTCTTGCCGGAGACCAGGACGGCCTGGGCCCGAGTTCCGCACGGTTCCTTCGGATCGATTCCCCAGTGACGCCGCTGCTCACCGTCGATCGCTCCGCCCCCGATCATGACGACCGCGTCCACGGCCTGCGCCGGATAGGCGAAGCGCTGGACCGTACCGCCGCGCCGCAGGAAAAAGCACGGCGCTTCCACGTCGGCTTGCGCCTCCCCGGCGGCGAACGCGATCCGGCAGCGCCCATCGGACTCGCCGAGGCGCAACGCGACGGCGCCGATCTCCACCGTCTCTTCCGGCCGCGCTTTTCCTTCCGCCTGCGCCGCGGCCTGTGACGGGGCTGGAGTTCGGGCATCGTCCGCGCCGTCGCAGGCGGCCATTGCGGCCGCGGCGATCAACAAGCTGGAGGCCCTCAAGAAAGCTGCCAAAACCAAACCTCCTTGCCGAGCTCGAAATATTCGGGTCGGCCCGCCTTGAGCGCGTGTCCGTCCCAAACGTCGATATGATCGACCCCGCCCGACCAGCCGTCCTGGAAAAAGACGATGCCCTTCTTCCCTGCATAATCGGCGCTATTCGTCTTCTTTCGCTTGCTGACCGTTCCGACGAGCGCGGTCTGCTTCACCAGCCAATTGGCCAGCTCCTGAGCGCGCAGGACATGACGCGGAGAATGTTTGAGATTTGGCCAACAGCGTTCGCCGGCGAAGCTTGCCATATTGACGCCTGACTTGGCCAGCGCGACTCCCATGCGGATTGCACATTGGTTGCCGAACAATTTCGTGTCGCATGGCGAGTTGGGGTAGGGATGATTGTCCCAAACGGTCTTCCATTTTAAGGTGGCCATCTCATCCCCCTTTGGAAACGTCGAAGACTGTGTTCGCCTAGATGAAATGTCAATCGACAAGGACTGTACACGCCGGCAAAGTCGCTGGGCGGTTTCCTCTCCTGGAGACGCGGGTGCATTAGTCCGCCCAGACTTGTAGAAAGCGACCGAATCGGAAGGAATTCGGATGCGGCCGTCTGCGACGATGATCCTGTTGGCGCTTGCACTGCCAGGCTGCGAGGCCGAGCCCGAGAACATCCAGGCCAAGTCGGAGACAATGTCGCGCCAGCTCGAGGAGCGCGCCAACCAGATCGGCGCCGAAGCCGAGAACGACGTCGAGGTCCAGGCCGCGCCGCTTGAGAACGAGGCCGACGCCCTGCTCAACCGGATGAGCGGCAATGAATCCGCCCACGCGTCGGCCGGGCCGGCGAACGCCCAATAAGGACCGGTCCACCTTCGGCGCCCCGGGCGGCGATTCCGCCGGCGGCCATGATTAGCAAGGCGCGCCGATCGCCGGCGGCGGCAATCTCTACCCGGAGATGGCGGCGGCCGGGCTGCGGACTTCCCGAGAGCTGAGGCGATAAGCCGCCGTTCAGCCGCGGCCCCGTAACGATCCTTCCGCCACCTCAGGAGGAAAGCGCCATGCCGTCCCGGATCCTTCTCGCCGCCGCCGGCCTCGCCCTCGCCGCCGCGACCTCGGCCGCCGCCTGCGGCGACCGGCCGGCCCCGCAGCGCCGGCTGACCGATTCGCAGATCAAGACCTATGCCTCCGCCCCGTTCGACAAGCGCGCGATGATGTTCAAGCGGGTGGCGCTCGGCCGCCACCGCGGCCTGCCGGTCGTCGCCATCCACCCCTGCGGCGACGTCTGCCCCGTCTACACCCGCCGGATCGTCCATTACGACATCCCGGTCGCCGATTGCGTCCGCCGCGGCGGGGTCGTCCGCGAGGAGCTGATGCCGAGGGGGCCCGCGGTCGCCCGGCAGCCCTTCTGCGTCCCCGCCGTCCTCGCCGCGCCCGCGGGGAAGTGAGGCCGTGACCGTCCTTCGCGCCGCCGCCGGTCTCGCCCTGATGCTCGCCGCGCCGGCCGGGGCCCAGTCGCCCGAGGACGGCGTCCGGGCCACCATCGCCCGCTGGTACGAGGAGCTCGCGAAGAAAGACATGGGCCGCCACTGGAGCCTCGCCGCGCCCGGCTTCATCGACGCCAGCCCGCCTTACGAACATGTCGACACCGGCTCCCGGGCCCTCGGCCCGCGCATCTACACCTCGCTTGCCGCCCAAGCGGTGAAATTCGCCTACGATATCGACTCGATCCGCCGCGACTCCAGTTTCGCCAGGGTCCAGGTCTGGGAGCGCGGCTATTTCTACGCCTGGGCGGCGCAGAAGACCTACGAACGCGCCGCCTCCACGACCTTCGTTCTCGAGCGCCAGGCGAAGGACGGAAGCTGGCGGATTCTCGCCCACCGTTCGGACTCCATCGGCATCCCGCCGAACAAGGTGACGGATCCGATGCCGGACCTTCGCGCTCTTTATTATTCGACCGGGGGCAAGGACCGCGATCCGGCCCGCGACGCCCGGGGCGGCCAGCGTTAGAGCGCGGCGCCTTCCGGTTCGAAACCCTCCGGCCCGCCGAGCGCTTTGCCCTCCGAGGAGACAAGGCATGACCGCTTCATTCTCGAAGGGCGACAAGGTCAAATGGAACAGCCCCGGCGGCGAGGCGCACGGCAAGGTCGTCCGCAAGCAGACCGGGCCGGCCCGGATCAAGGGCCACAAGGTCGCCGCCAGCCCCGACAACCCGCAATTCATCGTCGAGACCAAGGAGGGCAATCGCGCCGCGCACAAGGCGGAGGCGCTGAGCAAGGACTAGTTCGTATCGAGCGACCAATCCCCTCTCCCGTTCTTACGGGAGAGGAGGGGCCCAAGCCGAAGGCTTGGGAGGTGAGGGTCTTGCTGAGTCC
>JBEVDE010000395.1:0-4985 GCA_040514175.1 Allosphingosinicella sp.
GTTCTTCGGGAGCCAGATCAAGACCGCTTATGCCTCGCGGGCCGCCATCGCCAAGGCGGTGACCAAGGCCGAGCTGGTCATCGGCGCGGTGCTGGTGCCGGGCGCGGCGGCGCCCAAGCTCGTCACGCGCGACCTGCTCAAGACGATGACGCGCGGCTCGGTTCTGGTCGACATCTCGATCGACCAGGGCGGCTGCTTCGAGACCTCGCGGGCGACCACCCACGACACTCCGGTCTACGAGATCGACGGCGTGATCCATTATTGCGTCGCCAACATGCCCGGCGCCGTCGCCCGCACCTCGGCCTTCGCGCTCAACAACGCCACCTTGCCGTTCGTTCTGAAGCTCGCGGGCCAAGGCGCTGAGGCGGCGATGAAAGCCGATCCGCATCTCGCCAACGGGCTCAACGTCTCCGGAGGCAAGGTCCGCCACCAGGCGGTGGCCGAGGCGCTCGGCCTGCCGTTCGAGCCGGCGTAGATCTTCCCCATCTGGCGATGGGGGGGATTATCGTCCCTGCGCCCTCGCCTGCCCGGCCATCTCGATCTGCCGCTCCAGCCCCTCGCGCCAGGGCGAGTCGGCCGGGGACAGGGCCAGCGCCTGCCGCCAGGCCAGCTCCGCCTCGTCGAAGCGGCCGTTCTGGGCGAGCGCGATCCCGTAGAAGATGCGCGGGCCCGGATGCTTCGGCGCGAGCGAGACGGCCCTCCGGAAGGCCAGGTCCGCCGCCGGGCTGAGCATGCCGTTGCCGTGGAGGACGAGGGCGTCGCCATAGCCCGTCCACAATATCGCATTGTCCGGATGGGCGCGAAGCGCGGAGCGGATCAGGCCGGCCGCCTGGCGCGTGTCGCCCCGGCCGAGATAGCGTTCCGACATGCCGAGCCACCGGTCGGCGGTGTCGAACTGGCCGAACATGTCCTTGCGCAGGGCGGCGAAGGCGGTTTGCGGCGCGGGCGGCCGCTGGACGGCGGCCTGCGGGCTTCCGGCCACGCCGGGGCTGCCCTGCCAGGCATAGCCGGCGCCCGCGAGCAGCAGGGCGGCGGCGAGCAGCTGGAGGCCGGCGCGGTCGAGCCGGCCGAGGCGCCAGACCGAAGCGAACGCCGCCAGCGCGAGGACAAGGAGCAGCAGCCAGCCCATCAGCGCGGCTTCCGCCGGAAGCGGCCGCGGGCGAGCCAGGCGCCGAGCCCGACCAGGAGCACGGGCGCCGCCCACAGCGGCCAGGTGAGCGGCTCGACCGGCGGCCGGTAGCTCACCCAGGCGCCGTAGCGGTCGACCAGCCAGCTTCGTATCGCCTCGGGCTTCTCGCCGGCCGCGATCCGCTCGCGCACCAGGGCGCGCATGTCGCCGGCCATGTCGGCGTCCGAATCGGCGATCGACTGGCCCTGGCAGACGAGGCAGCGCAACGTTTCCATCAGCGCCCTGGCCCGGGCCTCCTGCCCGGGGTCCTCGAGCTGGGTGTAGGCGTAGCGCGACGGCGGCAGGCTGGATTGGGCGAAGGCCGGGGCGGCGAGCGCGATGGCCAGGAGGAGAAGGCGCCTCATTTTGCCGCCGCCTCGTACGCCGCGAATATCTCCGCGACATTCTCCGGCCTGATGTCGCCGATATGCTGGTGGCGGATGATGCCCTTGCCGTCGACGACGAAGGTTTCCGGAACCCCCGAAGAGCCCAGGGCGAACTGGACTCGGCTGGCGGGATCGGTGCCGATCCGGTCGAACGGGTCGCCCGATTCGGCGAGGAAGCGGGCGACGTCCTCGCTTCGGTCGCGGACGGCCACTCCGTCGATCGGAACCCCGCGCCGTTTCAGGGCCATCAGCTGGGGCGCCTCCGCCTTGCACGGCACGCACCAGCTGGCGAAGACGTTGACCAGGCGGGGCTTGCCGCCGCGCAAATCGGCCGCGGTCAGCGGCGAATGGCTCGCCACGGCGGCCCCGAGGGCGAATTCGGGCATCGCCTTGCCGATCATGCGCGAGCGGATCTGGGTCTCGGGCGGCTTGCGAAGCCCGACCGCGACGGTAACGAGGAAAGCTAGGAACACCGCCAGCGGCAGCCAGAGGAACAAGCGCTTCATGCCCAGGCCTCCTGCCGCGCGGCGCGCCGCTCGCGCCGGACCCGTCCTACCAGGGCGAGCAGCCCGCCGAGCGCGACCATCGCTCCCCCGAGCCAGATCAGGGTGACGAAGGGCTTCCACCACAGGCGCAGCTGCCAGCGGCCGCCCCCGTCGGGCTTGCCGATCACCGTGTAGAGCTGGCCGTCGAGGCGGGTCGCGATCGCGGCCTCGTTGGTCTCGGTCGGAGGGGAGCTGAACATGCGGGCCTGAGGCCGAAGCACGAAGGGGGCGCCGCCGCCGCGACGGGCGACGAGCCTCGCCTCGACCGCGGTCCAATTGGGCCCCGCGAGCGGCTCCACCGACTCGAAGCGCAGGCTCCAGGGGCCGACACTAACGGTTTCGCCGACTCGCGCGGCGACCAGGGTCTCCCTGGTGAAAGCGGCCTCGCTCGCCATGCCGGCGAGGGCGACGGCGATGCCGAGATGGGCGATCACCATCCCCCAGGTGAAGAGCGGCGTGCGCCAGAGCTTGCGCTTCCACAGCGGCGCAACGCTGGCGGCGCCGACCCCCAGCGCCAGCATCAGTCCGAGCAGCGGCAGGATCCGAAGGCCGGGGACGAACAGGATCAGCGCGAGAAGGGCCAGAGCGGTGACGAGGATCGGAAGCGCGATCCGCCCCGCCACCTCGCGCAGCCGGTCGCGGCGCCAGCGCAGCAGCGGCCCCGCCGCCATCGCGGCGACGAGGATCAGCGCGAGCGGTCCGGCGGCGGCGTTGAAATAAGGCGGGCCGACCGATAGTTTCTCCCCCGTCGCCGCCTCGGCGGCCAGCGGGTAGAGGGTGCCGACGAGGACGATTCCGAGCACGGCCGAGAGCAGGAGGTTGTTGAGCACGAGCGCGCCCTCGCGGCTGACCGGCTCGAACGTGGATCCCTCCTTCACCGTGCCGACCCGAAGCCCGAACAAAGTTAGCGCGCCGCCGATGTAGAGAGCGAGCAGGATGAGGATGAAGGCGCCGCGCTGCGGGTCGACCGCGAAGCTGTGGACGCTGGTAAGGATCCCCGAGCGGACCAGGAAGGTGCCGACCATCGACATCGAGAAGGCGACGACGGCAAGCATCACCGTCCAGGCGCGAAGGCCGTCGCGGGTGGCGAGCACGGTCACCGAATGGAGCAGGGCCGTCGTCGCCAGCCAGGGCATGAGCGAGGCGTTCTCGACCGGATCCCAGAACCACCAGCCGCCCCAGCCCAATTCGTAATAGGCCCAGTAGGAGCCGGCGGTGATCCCCAGCGTGAGGAAGATCCAGGCGGCGAGCACCCAGGGCCGCATCGCCCGGGCGAAGGCCGGGCCGACGTCGCGGGTGACCAGCGCTCCGACCGCGAAGGAGAAAGCGATCGAGACCCCAACATAGCCGAAATAGAGGGTCGGCGGGTGGAAGGCGAGGCCCGGATCCTGGAGCAGCGGGTTGAGGCCATTCCCTTCGACGGGCACCGGAAAAAGCCGCTCGAACGGGTTCGAGGAGAAGAGCAGGAAGGCGTAGAAGCCGAGCCCGATCGCCGCCTGCGCGGCGAGGGTGGCGATCAGGGTACGCTCGGGCAATCGCCGCTCGAGCAGGGCGACCGCGGCGCCGGCCAGGGCGAGCACCGTCACCCACAGCAGCATCGAGCCTTCGTGATTTCCCCAGGCGCCGGCGAATTTGTAGATCCACGGTTTCAGCGAATGGCTGTTCGCCGCGACCAGCTTCACCGACAGGTCGGTGCGCAGGAAGAGCTGGATGAGGGCGAGGAAGGCGAGGCCGACGAGGATCGCCTGGACGATGGCGATGGGGCGGATGGCGGAGGAAAAACTCCTCCCCCGGATTTCCGGGGGAGGGGGACCGCGCGAAGCGTGGTGGAGGGGTTCTTCGGAGTCTGAAAGAACCCCTCCACCAGGCTTCGCCTGGTCCCCCTCCCCGCGAAATCGCGGGGAGGATTTGGTCACCTTGCTGCAATGCATCAACGATTTTGGATCAGGATGGCGCGATTTTCCCTCGGAAAGTCGCGCTTTCCTTTTGACTCGCTCTCCGCTCCTGCCGTTAGATGAAGGGAAGCGCGCCAACTGCGACTCAATCGGAAAAAGGGGGGTTCGGGAGAGATGAACAAGCAGGAGCTTATCGGGGCCGTCGCCGACGCCACCGGTCTCAGCCGCGGCGATGCGACCCGGGCGGTCGAGGGCGTGTTCGACACGATCCAGAGCGCCCTGAAGCGCGGCGACGAGGTCCGCCTGGTCGGCTTCGGCACCTTCTCCTGCTCCAAGCGCAAGGCCTCCACGGGCCGCAACCCCCGCACCGGCGAGCCGATGCAGATCAAGGAATCGACCCAGCCCAAGTTCAAGGCCGGCAAGGTGCTGAAGGACAGCGTCGCGCGCTGACTCTGGACAGTCCGCGCGAGCGTTACTAAGGGGCGCCTTCCGCAGGCGTGGGCGCGTAGCTCAGTGGTAGAGCACACCCTTCACACGGGTGGGGTCGTAGGTTCAATCCCTACCGCGCCCACCACGCCGCGAGGAGATTTCCGGCGATGAGCGAAGCGACCGACGCGATCCTGCGCGAACTGCGGGCGTTCTTCCTGGCCTATCCCGGCGCGCATTCGAAAGCGCCCTGGCCCGAGCATGACGACCTCGCCGTCAACGACAAGACCTTCGCCTATCTGCCGGTCGCCGGGCAGCCGTTCAGCCTCTCCGTCAAGCTCCCTTATACCGGCGAGGTTGCGCTCGACCTGCCTTATGCGAAGCCGACCGCCTACGGCCTCGGCAAATCGGGCTGGGTGAGCCTGACTCCGCCGGAAGGCGAGATTCCGGGCCTGGAGCAGCTCAGGGACTGGATCGACGAAAGCTACCGGGCGCAGGCGCCGAAGAAGCTGGTCAAGGAGCTGGATTCGCGGGATTGACGTCGCCCCAGCGAAGGCTGGGGCCC
>JBEVDE010000418.1:0-5035 GCA_040514175.1 Allosphingosinicella sp.
AGCTACCCCTCCACCACACTTCGTGTGGTCCCCCTCCCCACGGCTACGCCGTGGGGAGGATGATGGGTTTCGCTCAATAGGCCGTTCGCGCCAGCCGCCGCGCTTCGAACGGCGTGGTCCGGCTCATCTCAACCGGCCTCAGCACCGGGGCGATCCGCGGCCGCTGGGCGATGGCGAGTCCGGCATGGGTGGCCATCACCGCCGCCTCGGCGATGCTCTTCACCCCGAGCTTGGCCATGATATGCGCGCGGTGCATCTCGACCGTTCGAACGCTGATCCCGAGATCGTGCGCGACCGCCTTGTTGGAGCGGCCGCCGAACAAGGCGAGCGAGATGTCAAGCTCGCGCGCCGTAAGCCGGGCCAGCCGGTCCTGGGCGACCCGGCGCGCCTCGCCCTGCTCGAGCGACGCTTCGAGCGCGTTCCAGGCGGGAACCAGAGCCGCGGCGAGCTTCGTCGCCTCGACCGGCTTTTCGAGGAAATCGAGCGCGCCCAGCTTCATCGCCGCGACGGCGACGTCCACCTTCGGTTCGGCGCTCATGGCGAGGATCGGCCAGCCCGTCTCCCGCTGCACCAGGGCCGCGAGGATATCGAGGCCGTCGTCGCTGTCGAGGTCGAGCAGCACGCAGCCCGGCATCAGATGGCCGAGTATCTCCAGAAATTCGGCCCCGCCGCCGAACGGCCAGGCCTCGGCGCCGATCGACGCCAGATTGATCGTCAGCGACCTCCTCGTCTCGAGGTCGTTATCCACCACATACACGGTGCGTTGGTGCGCCATAAGCCCGCTCCCCCAAAGGCCACAATTACACGGCCACGCACAGTCAACTGTCTGAGTCGACTGGTTAATGTGCAACCTAGGAGAATTACGGTGAACCGTAGATGACCGGTATCGACCAAGTGTCTGGCATTGTGGACCTTTTTTCGCAAGGGGGAGGTCCGCAACTAGGTCCGAAGTGACATAATCTAGGTTAGAATCGCCGATGGTCTTGCGAACCCGGGCCACCGTAGAGTCCATGCCGAATCACGGTATCATTACCGAAGTACAAGTCCGATCTGAGCCCCGCCGCCGTTAACCATTAAGTTCCGAACGGCACCGGGGATGCATCCGGTGCGAGTTGGCGTATCGGGGGGCGAACGGGGCCGTGGAAGTCATCCACCTTTTCAGCGGGAACGCGCTCGGCGCGCTCGATGAAGAAGGCCGAGTCCGCCTCCCGCCTTTCATTCTGCGCGAGATGGCCCGTCACGAGGGCGGCGGCCGGGTGATGCTCGGAATCCATGAAAGCGACCCCTGCCTGACCGGCTACGGCTCGGCGCTTCGGCCCCGGCTCGAAGCCGAGCTCGAGCGGCGGCGGCTTCGCGACGAGTCTCTGGGCCGGGCGCCCCAAGAGCATCACGCCCGGGCCCGGCGGACCTTCGGGCTTGTGGAGGAAGCGAGCTACGACGAGGCCGGCCGGCTGACCCTGCCGCCGCTGGCCCGGCGCCGCGGCGGTCTCGGCCGCCACATCCTGTTCATCGGGGCGGGCAGCCATTTCGAGATTTGGGACCCGTCTCTGGCGATGGCCGAGGGCGACGAGGAGCTGCGCTTCGTCGCGCGCTACCGGCTCGCCGGCGGCGGAGACGAGACATTCGAAGAGGAGGAGCAAGAGGGATGAGCCTGTTATGCGCGCTGGGCGGCCATGAAGCGGGGGTCGGCGAAGTCTATAATGGCGGTTATTATTTCGCCCGCTGCCGGCGCTGCGAACGCGACATGATCAGGAGCGGGGCCGCCTGGCAGATGGTGCCGAGCGGCCACCGGGTCGTCTGGCGCAGCGGCCGGCACGAGCATTCGGTCGAGCCGAGCTTCGCCGGGGTCCTTCCGGTCCTCCACCGCGAGGCCAATCTGCCCGCGGTCCGCCCGCCTTTCGCCTCGTGGAGCCGGGATATCGTCCGGCTGCGGCGTCCCCCCGCCGCCACCGCCGCGGCTTCGGCCGCGGCGGTGCTCGAGAAGGAGGAGCCGCAATATCCCCGGCTCCTCGTCCTCGCCGCTTTGGTCGGGGCCGGGCTGCAATTGATTTTCAGCCTGGGGTCGGGAAGGAGCCTCGGCTGATCCGTCCAAGGCGGACCCCTTGCGCCGCGCCGCGCATTCTGCGCCTTGTCGCCAGGCAAGGAGACTCGACGCGCATGAAGCCGATGGGCGAGCAGCACCTGGCCCTGCTGAGGCGCCATATGGTCGAGATCGTCGACATGCATTTCGACCTCGCCAGCGACGAGCTCGGCAAGACGGCGCTCGATGCGACGCTTCGCTCGGCGCTCCTGCGCGTGCCCCGTCATCTATTCGTGCCGCACCAGCTCGCCGTCGCCGCCTATCAGGACACGCCGCTTCCGATCGGCTTCGACAAGACCATCTCGCAGCCTTTCATCGGCGCCCTGATGCTCGACCTACTCGAGGTCGGACCGGGGCAAAAGGTGCTCGAAGTCGGCACCGGGCTCGGCTGGCAGTCGGCGGTGATGAGCGCGCTCGGCGCCCGCGTGTGGAGCGTCGAGATCGTCGAGGAGTTCGCCGAAGGGGCCCGGCTCCGCCTCGCCTCGGAAGATCATGACGTCGGCATCAGGGTCGGCGACGGCTCCCGCGGCTGGAGCGACCATGCCCCGTTCGACCGCATCCTGGTCACCGCCGCCGTCCCCGCCCCGCCTCCGGCGCTCGGCGAGCAGCTCGCCCCCGGTGGCCGCATGGTGATCCCGCTCGGCGGCAAGGACATCCAGCAATTGAGCGTGGTGACCAAGGCCGCCGACGGCGCCCTCGCGATCCGCGAGGTGCTCCCGGTCCGCTTCACCCAGCTCGAAACGGCGACGTGATAATTCCTCCCCGAGATTTCTCGGGGAGGGGGAACGCGCGAAGCGCGGTGGAGGGGTTCTATAGAGGCGAAGAACCCCTCCACCAGGCTTCGCCTGGGCCCCCTCCCCGGCAAATGCCGGGGAGGATTTTGGACGGCCAAATGCTTTACGTCTTCTTCACCCACCGCGCCGCATAAAGTGCCGCTCCTGGGGGTGGGTGGAAACCAATGTTGCGGGTCTATGCCTGTATCACGGGCGAGCATGATTTCCGGCTGGTGCTCGTCGCCGGCACGCTCTGCCTGCTCGCCGCTTTCACCGCTTTCTCGATCTTCGAGCAGGCGCGGCGGGCGGAGCGGCGGCCCTGGGCGTGGACGGCTCTGGCCGGCTTCGTCGCCGGCACCGGCATCTGGGCGACCCATTTCATCGCCATGCTCGCCTACCGGCCCAATCTGCCGATCCGCTACGACCTCCCGCTGACCCTTCTTTCCATCGCCGCTTCAATAACGATCACCGGCGTCGGCTGGACCGCCGCCCTGCGCAGCGGCCGCTTCGGGACCCTCGTCGCCGGGCTTCTGATCGGGGTCGGCATCGGCACCATGCATTATGCCGGAATGGCGGCGGTCAAGCTGCCCGGGCGGTTCGCCTGGGACCTCGCCCTGGTTCTCGTCTCCGTGGCCCTGGGGATCGCATTCAGCGCCGCCGCTCTGGCCGAGCATCGCCGAAGGCCCCAGCCGATGCCCTGGCGGCCGGCCCTGCTCTTCACTTTGGCCATTTGCGGCCTTCATTTCACCGCCATGGCGGCGGCGTCCATCTATCCCGATTCCCGGATCGCGATACCTCCGGCGACGATCGACTCGAAATTCCTCACCCTCGCCGTCGTCGCCATGGCCCTGGTCATCCTCGCCATCGGCTTCCTGATGGTGCTGTTCGACCGCAAGCTTGCGAAGAACGCGATCGAGGAGGCGCGGCGCCTCAGGACCTTCGCCGACGCCGCGGTCGAGGGCCTGGTGGTGATCGACGGCGAGCGCCTCGTCGACGCCAACAAGAGTTTCCTCAGGCTCGCCGGCTTCGACAGCCTCGGCGACGCGCCCGAGCGGCTTTCCGACCTGCTCATCGAAGTCAATCTCTCCGCACTCTCGATGGCGCCGGACGCTCCGCCGGTCGAATGCCGGCTGCTTCGCGCCAATGGCGAGAGCCGCGAGGTCGAGCTGCTTCTTCGCCCGCTGGCCTGGCGCGGCGCCGAGCTGCGCATCCTCGCCGTGCGCGACATTTCCGAGCGCAAGGAGGCGGCCGAGCGGATCGCCCACCTCGCCTTCCACGACGCCCTGACCGGGCTTCCCAACCGCGCCGTTTTCGCCGACCACCTCGCCCGCACCGTCGCCAGGGCCGGCGAGAGCGCCGACCCGGTCGCCGTGCTGTGCGTCGACCTCGACGGCTTCAAGGCGGTCAACGACATTTACGGCCACCCGGCCGGCGACGCCCTCCTGATCGCCGCGGCGCAACGGCTTCGGGCGGCGGTTCGCGGCCACGAGCTGGTCGCCCGGCTGGGCGGCGACGAATTCGCCGTCGTTCAGTCCGGCGGCGAGCAGCCGGGCCATGCCGGGCTCCTCGCCGGACGGATCGTCGAGACGCTGGCCGAGCCGTTCGCGATCGGGCCGGACACGGTTCGGATCAGCGCCAGCGTCGGGGTCGCGCTCTTCCCGGCCGACGCCGCCGATCCGGAGAGCCTGATCAAGAATGCCGACATGGCGCTCTACCGCGCCAAGGCCGACGGCCGCGGCACCGCCCGCTTCTACGAAGCGGCGATGGACGAGGCGCTCCGCCAGCGCCGCCAGCTCGAGGCCGACCTGAGGCAGGCGATCGGCCGCGGCGAGCTTTCCGTCCATTACCAGCCGCTCGCCGACCTCGGCAGCGGCTCGATCCTCGGCTTCGAGGCGCTTCTGCGCTGGGACCACCCGCAGCACGGGGCGATCGGCCCGGCCATCTTCATCCCGCTCGCCGAGGAGAGCGGCCTCATCCTCAAGCTCGGCGAATGGGTGCTCCGCGAAGCCTGCGCCGAGGCCGCGCGCTGGACCCCGGCGCTCAAGCTTTCGGTCAACCTCTCGCCGGTCCAGTTCACCCAGGGCGACCTCGCCGCCGACGTCGAGGCGATCCTCGCCGAGACCGGGCTCGCCGCGACCCGGCTGGAGCTCGAGGTCACCGAAGGCCTCCTGATCAAGGACGC
>JBEVDE010000460.1:0-10089 GCA_040514175.1 Allosphingosinicella sp.
GACATCCGGGGCATGGGCAAGGCGAGGAGCAATCCGGTCCCGGCCGGCCAATCGGCGATCGAAGGCTTCCGCTACAAGCCGCTCGCCAAGGGTCCGGCGACGAGGCTGATGCTGATCGAGGTCGATCCGGGTCTTTGGGTCGTCCAGGGCTTCGGCACGACCAGCTTCTCGCTCGGCTCCTACGCGTTCGAGCTGGCGCCGGGCACGATCACCGACCTCGGCGTGGTCGAGGCCGAGGCGGATTGGGCGGAGGGCCAGGATCCGCCCGAAATGAGCGACGTCTTCAAGGCCGGGCTCGCCGGGCCCTTCGCCAAGTCGGCCGACATCGCGCCGATGCGGGCCGTCTTCCGGCCCCGCGCCGGCGGCGACATCCCGCTGCCCGCCGGGATCCCCGCCGACAAGGTGCGGCCGGTGGCGTTCACCCCGGGGGCGAAATTCGGCAATTATCTCGGCGGCCTCGTCAACAAGATCGAGGGCGTCAACGCGGGCCTGCGCAAGCCTCACTGGACCAGCTCGACTAACCGGTAATTGCGGATAATCGGGGGGTAACTTGCGCGCGCCGGGACGGGCGCGCATAGTCTGGCCCATGAAATATCTTGCGCTGCCGGCCCTCTGGGCCCTCCCCGTCGCCGCGGCCGCCGCCGGCTCCGGCATCCCGCTGCAGGCGCTCACCGAGGCCGATGTCGGCGCCGACGCGCTCAAGACGTCCGCCTGCTACGCCCACGACGGCCCGGCGGTGCTCGTCGTCGCGACGGCGAAGAATGCCGTGGTCAATGCCGAAGGCGACCTTCTTCTGCTCGACCGGCTCGACGACGACGGCTTCCCGAGCCGCGGCGCGCGCTACGGCTCCAACACATTGAAGGTCGTCATCTCGCCCGCGTCCGGAGGAGTCGACGACGTGGCCGCGGACGGGCGGACCGACCAGTCGGCCCAGATCAGCGTCCGCAAGCGAGGAAACAGCTCGAGCATCACGGCGCGGTGGAGCTGCAACACCCCCAAGGGCGCGTAGGGACCTCTTCAAATCCTCCCCTGCTTTTTCAGGGGAGGTGGACCATGCGGAGCATGGTGGAGGGCCTTTGCCGGCTCCGAAAGACCCCTCCACCGCGCTTCGCGCGGTCCCCCTCCCCCGGAAATCCGGGGGAGGATTTAGGGGCCCCTCGCCGACCCGGCGAAGATCGGCTAATCGGCGACGATGCCGCTCCGAACGCTCTTCGCCAGCCGATTCCATGAGGGGGCGATCGGCGATCCGGCACTGATCGCCGAGCTGGAGGCTTCGTGCCGGTCGCTCGCGGCGGAGGACGAGGCCGGGCGGCGCTGGTCCCGGAGCCACGGCTATCGCGGCTATACCTCCTACGCCTCGCTGAACGACCTGCCGCGCCGTGATCCCTCGATCGCCGACCTGGTCCGGCATTTGAACCGGCAGGTCGCGACCTTCGCCGCCGAATGCGCGTTCGACCTGGGCGGCCGCCGGCTCAGGCTCGACAGCCTGTGGGTCAACGTCCTCAGGCCCGGCGGCAGCCATTCGGGCCATATCCATCCGCACAGCGTCGTGTCCGGCACCGTCTATGTGGCGGTCCCGCCCGGCTCGGGCCCGCTCAGGCTGGAGGATCCGCGGCTGCCGATGATGATGGCGGCCCCGCCCCGCCGCGACGACGCGCCCGAGGACCTCAGGACCTTCGTCCATGCCGAGCCCTCGCCCGGCGCGGTCTTCCTGTGGGAGAGCTGGCTCCGCCACGAGGTCATGCCCGGCACGGGCAAGGGGGAGCGGATCAGCATCAGCTTCAACTACCGGCTGTGAGCGGCGCGATTCCCGGGCCTTGCGACGCCGCTCTGGCTGGCGGCCAGACGCCGAGGCCCTGCCCGAGCCGGACCTGGACCCTGGTGGCCTCGATCCTCGCTTCGAGCCTCTCCTTCGTCGACGGCTCGGTGGTCAACGTCGCCTTGCCCGCGATCGGCGCCGATCTCCACGCCCGGGCGGCCGGGCTGCAGTGGATCGTCAACGCCTATCTCCTGCCCCTGAGCGCGCTCCTGCTGCTCGGCGGAGCGGCCGGCGACAAGTTCGGGCGGCGGCGGCTGTTCCTGCTCGGGATCGCTTTGTTCGCGCTCGCCTCGGCCCTGTGTGCCCTCGCCCCTTCGCTGGAGCTTCTGCTCGCCGGACGCGCCCTGCAGGGCATCGCCTCGGCGATGCTGATGCCCAACAGCCTCGCCTTGCTCGGCGCGGCCTTCGCCGGCGAGGCCCGGGGCCGGGCGATCGGCACCTGGGCGGCGGCCGGAGCGGTCGCCGGAGCGCTCGGTCCGGTGCTCGGCGGCTGGCTTGTCGACAGCGTCGGCTGGCGCGCCATCTTCCTCATCAACCTGCCGCTCGCCGCCGCGGCGTTGTGGCTGGGCTGGCGCCACGTGGCGGAGAGCCGGGAGGAAAGCCGGGCGCCGCTCGACGCGCTCGGAGTCGCCGTCGCCACGCTCGGCCTCGGCGCAGTGACCTGGGGCCTCACCTTGCTCTCCGGAGGCGAAAGCCGCGGCGAGGGGTGGGCCGCCACGCTCGCCGGCGCGGCGTCGCTGCTCGCCTTCCTCGCGATCGAGAGGAAGCGGGGCGAACGGGCGATCATGCCGCTGGCCTTGTTCGGAACCGCGAGCTTCGCCGGTCTGACCCTGCTCACCTTCTTCCTCTACGCCGCTTTGGGCGGGCTGTTCGTCGCCTTGCCCTTCGTCCTGATCGAGCTTCGCGGCTATTCGCCCGTCGCCGCCGGCGCCGCCTTGCTGCCGCTGCCGGCGGTGATCGCGCTCGGCTCGCGGCTGATGGGGCGGGTGGCGGCGCGCACCGGGCCCCGGCTGCCGCTCACCGTCGGGCCGCTGATCGTCGCCGCCGGCTTCGCGCTCGCGGCCCGGATCGGCGGCGGCGGCTCCTACTGGACGAGCGTGATGCCGGCGATGCTGGTGATCGCGATCGGCATGGCCGGAGCGGTGGCGCCGCTGACCACGGCGGTGATGGCGTCGGTCGACAAGGACCATGTCGGCACCGCCAACGGCTTCAACAGCGCGGTCGCCCGCACCGGCGGCCTGATCGCCACCGCTTTGCTCGGCGGAGTCTTGGCGGCGCGGGGCGAGGCCCTGGCGAACGCATTCTCGACGGCCGCGTTCGTTGCGTCCGGCGCAGCGGCGACGGCCGCCCTGGCGGCCCTCTTCCTGCTCAAGCCGATCGAAATCCGGACCCCGCCTTCGCTCTAGGCCGCGATCTCTCCGCGCCTCCGCGCCTCCGCGTGAATCCATTTTTGCACGCGGAGGCGCGGAGACGCGGAGACGGATTTAAGGGGATGCCTGCGGCGCCGGTTTAACGGGAATCGGCGGGCAGCCACTCATATTCCCAGCGCCACGGTAGCCCCGTATCGCCGAGGACCGCTTCGACCAGCCGCGGGAAGGCCGCTTCGGCCCTGACGTCGTTGGCGAGGAGGACGACGCAGCGCCGGCCGCGCTCGAGGCAGACCCACATGTTGCCGGTGCTGTCGTTATGGCCGCCCTTGAAGAAGCCGCGGCCCTGGGGGCCGTCGAACGTCACCACGCCGAGGCCGGCGGCGAAACTTTTCCATCGCTTTTCCGGCGGCATCTCCGGACCGAGGCTAGGGAACTGGCTTGCCGTACTGATAGGCAATCGGCCGCGCACCATCTCGTCGCGCGTGCCGCGCCTCAGCCCCTCCCCGCGCATGAAGCCGGCGGCGAAGCGGGCGAAGTCAGCAATGGTCGTGTCCATCGAGCCGGCGGCCCGGACCCGGCCTCGTCTGTCATGCGGCTCGGCGCCTCCGTCGGACTTCCAGCCGTCGGCGAGGTTGCGGGCGAAATCCGGCCGCCACACCATGCCGGTGCTCTTCATCCCTAAGCGGTCGAACACCCGCGCCTTCATCTCCGCGCCGACGTCGAGACCGAGCCCTTTCTCGAGGACGAACTGGAGGAAGATGATGCCCTCCCCCGAATAAGCGTAGCGAGCGCCCGGCTCGAAGTGGAAGCGCAGCTTGCCGTCGGGCTCGAGGAAGGAGAAATTCGCCCAGCCGACGCTGTGCGTCAGCACGTGCCGGGCCGTCACCCGGCGCCAGCGCTCGTCGCCGGCGAGATCGCCCCAATTGCCGTACCCTTCGACATTTCCATATTCGGGAAGCGGCCGCGGCAGATAGGCGGCGAGCGGCCGGTCGAGATCGAGCCTCCCCTCCCCGACCAGCTGCATCACCGTATAAGCAAAGACCGCCTTGGTCAGCGAGGCCCCGTACATGATCGTGTCGGCCTCGAGCGGATCGCCGGCGGCGTTGCGATGGCCCCAGGCGCGGACGAGGACGGGCCTGCCGTCCTCGACGACGGCCATGGCGAGGCCGCGCGCGCCGGTCCGGCTCATGGCGTCGCGCACCGCGGCTTCGATCTTCTGCGCGGGCATCCGGGCCTCCACGGGATCGGCAAGGGCGGTCGCCATCAGTCCTATCGCGAGCGCCAACGCTTTCGGTCCGAACATGCTACAAGTGTAACGGGCAAATCCGTTACTGTCACCCTGAACTTGTTTCAGGGTCCAGTTTCGAGCATCGGGGCCTTCATCGAGCTGGATGCTGAAACAAGTTCAGCATGACGAGCTTCCGGAGAAGATGAAGAATCATGGGTTTTCGTTGCGGAATCGTCGGGCTGCCCAACGTGGGCAAGTCCACCCTGTTCAACGCGCTGACCGAGACGGCGGCGGCGCAGGCGGCCAATTATCCCTTCTGCACGATCGAGCCTAATGTCGGCAGGGTCGCTGTCCCCGATCCGCGGCTCGACGAGATCGCCCGGGTCGCCAAGTCGGCCCAGGAGATCGAGACCCAGCTCGAATTCGTCGACATCGCCGGGCTGGTGCGCGGCGCGTCGAAGGGCGAGGGGCTCGGCAACCAGTTCCTCGGCAACATCCGCGAGGTCGACGCCATCGTCCACGTGCTGCGCTGCTTCGAGGAGGGCGACGTCACCCATGTCGAGGGGCGGGTCGATCCGGTCGCCGACGCCGACACGGTCGAGACCGAGCTGATGCTCGCCGACCTGGAGAGCCTCGAGAAAAGGGTCCCGGCCCTCGCCAAGAAGGCCCAGCAGGGCGACAAGGAGGCGAAGGTCCAGGCCTCGGTGCTCGGCCAGGCGCTCGACCTGCTCCGCGATTCGAAGCCGGCGCGGCTGACCGAGCCGAAGGATGCCGAGGAGAAAATCGCGCTCGAGCGGGCGCAATTGCTGACCGCCAAGCCGGTCCTCTACGTCTGCAACGTCGACGAGGGCGATTCGGCGGCGGGCAACGCCCACAGCGCGCGGGTCTTCGAAAAGGCCAAGGCGGAAGGCGCCGGGGCGGTCGTCATCTCGGCGGCGATCGAGGCCGAGATCGCGACCATGGATCCGGCCGACCGGCCCGAATTCCTTCGCGACCTGGGCCTCGAGGAGACCGGCCTCGCCCGGGTCATCCGCGCCGGCTACGACCTCCTCCACCTCATCACTTTCTTCACCGCCGGCCCCAAGGAAGCGCGCGCCTGGACGGTCGAGAAAGGCGCCAAGGCGCCGCAGGCGGCCGGGGTCATCCACACCGACTTCGAGCGCGGCTTCATCCGCGCCGAGACCATCGCCTATGAGGATTTCGTCAGGCACGGCGGCGAGGCCGGCGCCAAGGACGCCGGCCGGATGCGCTCCGAGGGCAAGGACTATGTCGTCCAGGACGGCGACGTGATGCTGTTCCGGTTCAACGTTTGAGGATCGAGCGGCGCCTGCTCCAGCTCGCGGTGGCGCTGGGCTGCGTGGTTCCGCTGCTCGCCGGAGGCGCGGGAATCGTCAACGGACCGGCCTTCCTGCGCGGCGTCGGTCCGGGCGTGCCGGCCGACCTCGACAGCCATTTCCGCTACCTTTCGGGCCTGCTCTTCGCCATCGGCCTGGGCTTCGCGTCCTGCATCCCCGGGATCGAGGGCAAGACGGCGCGGTTCCGGCTGCTCGCCTTCCTCGTCTTCATGGGAGGGCTCGGCAGGCTCTGCTCGCTGGTCTCGATCGGGACGCCCGGGACCGGGCATATATTCGGACTGGCGATGGAGCTGGTCGCCGTGCCTCTGCTCGTCCTCTGGCAGGCGCGGGTGGCGGCTGAGGTCCGGATGCCGGCTCCGCGCCCCTAGCGGCGGTCGGCCGCAAATCGGCGCTGCGCGTTCGGCTGCCGCGCCGCTTGACACCGCCCTACCCGCACCCTTTCCTCGACGTCGACTTTCACCGAGGCAGGCCCTGTGGACATCGCGCCGACATCGACACTGCCCGTGATACCCGACGACCAATTCTCAGCCGCGCTCGATCGGTCGCTTGCCATGGGGGATGTCCGCTCCGCTTTGGCCGATCCGGACGTGTACGTGGATCGGGCCTTCGTCCGCGAGCAGCTGGTCCGCCGCAAGGCCGACATCGAAAGCCAGATCGGGTCCGCCCACAGGGAGCTGTTCGAAGCCATTCGCGATGTGGGCGAGCGCGAAGCTCAGCGCCTCGCGGCTCGAAGTCCGCCGGCCCATAGAGAATGGTCGAAACCCTTGCTGTATTGGGTCCTCGGGCTCTCGGTGTTCCCGGGCATGGGAGCCTTGAAACAGGAATGGGCCAGTCTGGTTCAGCTCGATTATTTCAGTTGGAGCCACGGCATTGTCCTGGCGATCGCGGCTGTCGTCCTGCCGATTATCGTCGCCGACCGCCGTTGGAAGACGAGGCTCGCGGCGATAATAGCCGAGCAAGCGAACGATCCCGTCCTCGCCGCTTCCCAAGGGCGCGCCGACTTGGCCGCCAAGCGGCTCGAACAGGCGATCGACCAGGCGGTCACCCGCACCACGTTCGAGATCGTCGGCGAATCCGGCCTTCCCTTCCATCAAAGGCTGCTCATGACGGTGGCGGACGGAGCGCGAACCGACCTGCCGCTGAAAGCCTCGTCGCCCAGAGGGCTGTCGGAGACGGTGGGACAAGGCCATGAGGTTCCGACGGCAGAGCGCCACGAGCTGCTGCACCTCATGCAGACTCTGCCCGGGGCCAGCATCGGTCTCAGCGGCCCGCGCGGCGCCGGGAAGAGCACCCTGCTGAGATCGCTCACCGAATCGAACCTTCGGCTTCGCGAGCGCGAGGCCGTCGCCGTCTACACGGCGGCCCCCGTCGAATATGAGGCTCGGGACTTCCTGCTGCACATATTCGCCACTCTGTGCCGGCGAGTGCTCGCAACCCACGGCGCCGGACCGGCGCCTCCGCGGGAGGCCGATCCAGGGGAAGGCTCGCTCCTGACGAAGGCGTCGGGCCGTGCGTTACGATCCTATTTGCTTCTGTTCGGAACGATGGCGTGCGTGGTTTCGGCGTTCGTCGGAGCACTGGATCTCAAGCCGGGACCGCTGCTCCTCTTCGGGATCATGGCCCTGTTGCTCTGGTTGACTTTGGCCATACCGGAATCGTTCCGGCGCGCCCGAGCCGAGTTGGAGCAGGAAATCGGCGTTCCCGCCGCCACTCGGAAAGTGATCCTTCGTTCGATCTGGCGAATGCTCCGGCGGCGTCGGGTCCGGCAGGACGATCCTGAGCTGGAGCCCGTCGAAAACGAGCTGGTGCCGCTGAGCCGGATGCATCTCGCGGATATAAGATTCCAGCGCAGCTTCGCCTCCGGCTGGTCCGGGGCGATCAAGGTTCCGCTCGGCTTCGACCTGGGCGCGACGAGCAGCACGTCGTTCGCGGAGCGGCAGGAAAGCCTGCCGGAGCTGGTCGAAAGATTCTGCGGCTACGTCCGGCGGGTCGTCGCGGTTCACGGCACCGTCGTCATCGCGATCGACGAGCTCGACAAGCTGAAGTCCGCCGCGGAGGCGGAGAGGCTCATCAACGAACTGAAATCCATCTTCAACATAACAGGATGCTTCTATCTGGTCTCCGTTTCTGAAGACGCCCTCAGCACGTTCGAGCGCCGCGGACTCGGCCTTCGCGACGCGTTCGACAGCGCGTTCGACGACATACGCCATGTCGGTCACATGGGCCTGCAGGAAAGCCGCAATATGCTGACTCGCCGGGTGCTCAGCCTTCCCGACCCCTTCCTCTGCCTGTGCTACATATTGTCGGGAGGCCTTCCCCGCGATCTGATCAGGGCCGCCCGGGACATGTTCGACCTCGTGCGGCCGGGAAGCCCGCCGATGGACATCGCCACGGTGGCGCGCCGACTGCTCGAGGAAGAAGCCAGGGCCAAGCTGCGCTCCGCCATCGCGGCCACTCGAAATATCGCGCTTGAGCCGGAAACCAGCCAGTTCATCCTCGCCGTCACCGAGCTTCAGGAAGGGCGACTCGACGACCCCCAATTCCGGGACAGGCTCGCCGCTCTGGCTGTTGCCGATCGCCCCGACGCCTCGAAAGACCAGCGCTCCCGGCTGGAGGCGATCCAGCGTGAATTGGCGGCCTATCTGAGGTTCCTTGCCCAGACCCTGGCGCTGGCCAACGCCATCGCCACCGAGCGCGGATGGAAGACGGCCCACAAATCAGGGAAGATCGAACAATTGGCCGAAATCCGACGCGCGCTCGAATGGAACATTGCCGCAGCCTCTGCGCGGCTGACGAAGATAGCGCCTCGCGCCATGAGACCCCCTCGCCGTCGCAGCCAACCCTAGGAGGGATCGACATTCAGGAACCCGCCTTCTTCCCCTCTCCCGCTTTCCGCGGGAGAGGAGAATGGCGCGCTTCGGCCAGGCTGAATGCCGATACTTCCTAGCCGGGCGCCTTCCTCATAAGCTCTTTGACCACTCCCGAATTCCCGCTTTCGCGGGAATGTCGGAGGCGCGTAGGCTCCGGACATGAACCTTTACAGCCTGTTCCGTTCCCGCTTCCCGGCCGAGCCGGAGGCGCCTTTCCTCATCGAGCCGGACGGCGCGACGATCTCCTACGCGGCGCTGGACTCGCGCACCGCCCGCCTCGCAGCGAGGCTGCGGACGCTGGGCGTGGCGCCCGGTGATCGGATCGCCATCCAGGCGGAGAAAGATGTGGCCGGCCTGTTCCTCTACCTCGCGACTCTGCGCGCTGGAGCGGTCCACCTGCCGCTCAACCCCGCTTACACCGCGCCCGAGGTCCGCTATTTCCTCGAGGATTCGGAGCCGGCCTTGTTCATCGGCGACCCGGCCCGCGGAGTGGGCGCGCGGCGGACCGAAACCCTGGCGGCGCTGGCCGAAGGGGCGGCGGCGACTCACTTCGACGACGTGGCCCGGGCGCCGGACGATCTCGCCGCCATCCTCTACACGTCGGGAACGACCGGCCGCTCCAAGGGCGCGATGCTGACCCACGCCAACCTCGCCTCCAATGCGGAGACGTTGCGCGAGGCCTGGCGGTTCACGGCCGGGGACCGGCTGCTCCACGCTCTGCCGATCTTCCACACCCACGGCCTGTTCGTCGCCACCAACACGATCCTGCTCGCCGGCGGCTCCATGCTTTTCCTGCCCGCCTTCGACGTGGGCGAGATCGTTCGGCTGCTGCCGGAGGCGACGGCGATGATGGGCGTGCCGACCTATTACACCCGCCTGCTCGCGAGCCCCGATTTCACCCGCGACCTCGTCCGCCACATCCGCCTGTTCGTCTCCGGCTCGGCGCCGCTCTCGGCGGAGACCCACCGCGAGTTCGAGGCCCGCACCGGCCATGCCATCCTCGAACGCTACGGCATGACCGAGACCAATATGAACACGTCCAACCCCTATGAGGGGCCTCGCGTGCCCGGAAGCGTCGGCCCTCCCCTCCCGGGAGTCGAGATCAGGATCGCCGACCCCGCGACGGGCGCGGAGCTTGCGCAGGGCGAGGTCGGCGGGATCGAGATCCGCGGCCCCAACGTCTGCGCCGGCTATTGGCGGATGGCCGGGAAGACGGCCGAGGCCTTTCGCGACGATGGCTATTTCATCTCCGGCGACCTCGGCCTGATCGACGAGGCGGGCTATGTCCGGATCGTCGGCCGCGAGAAGGATCTGATCATCACCGGCGGCCTCAACGTCTATCCGAAGGAAATCGAGGAGAAGATCGATGCGCTCCCCGGCGTCGTCGAATCTGCGGTCATCGGCGTGCCCGACGCCGATTTGGGCGAAGCGGTCGCGGCGGTCGTCG